>NZ_LFVW01000197.1:0-15857 GCF_001182915.1 Kitasatospora sp. MY 5-36 | reverse complement strand
CGTGACCCGCCAGGACCCCCCGCGCCGCCCCCGCCGCCTGCTCGCCGTCCTGACCGTCGCCCTGCCGCTGGCGGGCATGCCGGCCGCGGTGACCGCCGTCGTCCTGCTCGGCGACGCGGCGCACCGGGCCGTCCCGTCCGCCACCGTCCTGGCCTCCGTGGCGGCGGCGCTGATCGGGCACCTCGCCCCCGGTGTCCCGCAGCCGTACGGTCGGTGAACTTCCGACGGCGGGGCTGCCGAACGTCTACATGCGCGTAGTAGCTTCGCGAGGGCCCCCGACCCGGCCGGCCACCGACCCCCGAGCGAAGGTGCGCGATGTCGACCCTGACCTACCCGGAAGCGATAGGCATCGGCCTGCTCCAGGGCGTGACGGAACTCTTCCCGGTCTCCAGCCTCGGCCACAGCATCCTGCTGCCCGCCCTGGTCGGCGGGCGGATCCAGCACGACCTCGACATGACCGCCGAGGGCTCCTCGTACCTCGCCGCCCTGGTCGCCCTGCACCTGGCCACCGCGCTCGCCCTGGTGGTCTACTTCCGCAAGGACTGGGTCCGGGTGGTCGAGGGGCTGTTCGGCTCGATCCGGCACCGCCGGGTGGAGACCCGCAACGAGAGGCTCGCCTGGCTGCTCGTCCTGTCCACCATCCCGGTCGGCGTGGCCGGCCTCGCGCTGGAGAAGGCCCTGCGCAACGCGCTCGGCAAGCCCGTCCCGGCCGCGGTCTTCCTCGCCCTCAACGGGCTCGTACTGCTCGGCGCCGAGCGGCTCAAGCGCGGCGGCACCGGCCGCCGCCGGGCCGGACACTCCGCCGGACACGCCGCCGACGAGCCGGGCCTGGACCCGGCGATCGCCTCCGACCACCGGCTGACCAGGCTCGGCTACGGGCAGGGCGCCTGGATCGGCGCCGCGCAGATCCTCGCGCTGTTCCCGGGCATCAGCCGCTCCGGCGTCACCATGAGCGCCGGCATCCTGCGCGGACTGCACCACGAGGACGCCGCCCGGTTCTCCTTCCTGCTCGCCACCCCGGTCATCCTGGCCGCCTCGGTGCTCAAGGTGCCCGAGCTGTTCAGGCCGGAGAACTCCGGCGTGCTCGGCCCCGTCCTCGCGGGCAGCGTCGCCGCCTTCGTGGCCGGCTACGTCTCGGTGCGGTTCCTCACCCGGTACTTCGAGACCCGCAGCCTGACGCCGTTCGCGCTGTACTGCTTCCTGGCCGGCGTCGGCAGCGCGGTCTACCTGTCGCTCTGAGCCGTCCGGCCGCCGCTCCGGGCCGTCCGGCCGCCGCTCTTCGCCGTACGGGCCGCCTCGCCCAGGATCCCGGCGAGGTCGGCCGGCCGGGAGAACATCGGCCAGTGCCCGGTGTCCAGCTCCACCAGCCGCCAGTGGCCGTCCGCGACCAGCCCGGCGACCACCGGCGGCGGCTCCGGCCAGTCCATCAGGCACTTCACGTACACCGCCGGGAGAGCGCTCAACGGGCCCTCCAGGAAGGCCGGTTCGGTCAGCGAGGGGCCCGGGTGCGGGGTCGCCCCCGCGGCGATCCGGGCGATCTGCCCGACCGTCAGCCCCTGCTCGGCGAACTCGGCCGGCGGCAGCGGCGGCCACCAGCCCCCGTGCGCGGCCAGGTCGGCCCGCAGCGCGGCCGGCTCCGGCAGCTGGTCGGCGAAGGACTCCCCCGCCACCGGCACGTTGGCGTCCACCAGGACCAGCCCGGCCAGCCGCCCGCCGATCCGCTCGGCGGCCTGGCCCACCGGGATGCCCGAGTAGCTGTGCCCGACCAGCACCACCTCGCGCAGGTCCAGCCGCTCCACCTCCGCGACGACGTCCGCCACGTGCGCCTGCTGCCCGGCGGGCGCGCCGCGCTTCTCCGCGAGCCCGGAGAGCGTCAGCGGGTACGCCCCGTGCCCGGCCGCGCGCAGCTCCGCCACGACCTCGTCCCACGCCCAGGCGCCGAGCCAGGCGCCCGCCACCAGCACAAAGTTCGCCATGGGCGGCACCGTAGCGCGCGAGTGTGACGGCGGCCCGGAAAGCGACGGGAAACACCACGTGGAGGAACGGTGGGGGCGCCCCGCCCGCGCCCGGGCGCCCCCGGCGGTTCCCGGTCAGCCGGTGGTGAGGCCCAGGGCGGCCAGCCGGGTCGGGTCGGTGAGGATGTCCAGCCCGGTGATCCGGCCCCCGTGCACGGTGAACGACATGACCGACAGCGGACGGCCCCCGGCGAAGGACACCACCCCGGGCGAGCCGTTGACCAGCACCAGCCGCCCGTCGGCGGCGAACCGGGCGAAGGCGATCGCCTGCGAGGCGACGTCCGCCGCACCGCGGCGCAGCACGCTCGGCACCAGCGTGCCGCCGTCCGACCGGGCCACCACGTCCGGGTCGAGCACCGTCAGCAGAGCGTCGAAGTCCCCGCCCCGGGCGGCCCGCAGGAAGGCCTCCACCACCTCGCGCTTGCGGGCGTCGTCGGAGTCCGCCGCCGGGGTCGCGCCCTGGACCCGGCGGCGGGCGCGGCTGGCCAACTGCCGGGTGGAGGCGGAGGTCCGGCCGAGCACCTCGGCGATCCCGTCGAAGGGCACCTCGAACATGTCGTGCAGCACGAAGGCCACCCGCTCCGCCGGGGAGAGCGTCTCCAGGACCACCATCAGCGCGATCCCGACCGAGTCCGCGACCAGCACCTCGTGCACCGGGTCCAGCGCCGACAGCCCGCCGACCACCGGGTCCGGCAGCCGCACCCGGCCCTCCTGCTCGGGCAGCGGATCCTCCCGGCGGGAGGCGCGGGAACGCAACTGGTCCAGGCAGACCCGGCCGACCACGGTGGTGAGCCACGCCCCGAGGTTGCGCACCCCGCCCACATCGCTGCGGCCCAGCTTCAGCCAGGCCTCCTGCACGGCGTCCTCGGCCTCGGCGAGCGACCCGAGCATCCGGTAGGCCACCGCCCGCAGCTGGGGGCGCTCCGCCTCGAAACGCCGGGCCAGTTCGGTCAGTTCGGTCGGTTCGACTGCTTCAGCCGGCTCGGCCGATTCGGCCGGGAGGTTCTCCTCGCTCACCCTGTCACATCCTCGGGTCGGGATCCGTCGGTCCAGTGACGGACGCTAACCGACCGGGAGGACACGATGGGGAGGAGCCCTCCGGCGCCACCCGGCGACCCCGCCCGCGCCCCCTGGCGACAGGCGAGAATGGAGGCCGTGAGCACCTCCCGGACCACCTCCTGGACCACCTTCGGCGGCGACCTGCACCTGGACCTCACCGAGCGCCGGGCCGCCGGCGCCGGACTGCGGGCCGCCCTGGAGGACGCGCTGCGCGAGGCCGTCCAGGACGGGCGGCTCACCCCCGGCACCCGGCTGCCGTCCTCCCGGGCCCTCGGCGAGGACCTCGGGATCGCCCGCAACACCGTGGTCGAGGCGTACGGCCAGCTCACCGCCGAGGGCTGGCTCAGCTCCCGGCAGGGCTCCGGCACCACCGTCGCCCGGCGGACGGTCCCGGAACCGGTCCAGGGCCGGCGGCCGGCCCCCCGGGCGGTACGGGCGCGGCAGACCGCCCGGTACGACCTGATGGCCGGACGGCCCGACCTCTCGCTCTTCCCCCGCACCGCCTGGCTGGCCGCCGCCCGCCGCGCCCTCGCCACCGCGCCGCACGAGGCCCTCGACTACGGCAGCCCGCTCGGCCGGATCGAACTGCGGCAGGCGCTCACCCACTACCTGGCCCGGGTCCGCGGGGTGCGCACCGACCCCGACCACCTGCTCGTCTGCACCGGCGTCACCCAGGGCCTCGGCCTGCTCTGCGCCGCCCTGCGGGAACGCGGCGCCCGCACGCTGGCCGTCGAGGAGTACGGGCTGCCGCCGCAGCACGCGGTCGCCCGGGCCGCCGGACTCGCCACCGCCCCGGTGCCGCTGGACGCGGACGGCGCCCTGGTCGACCGGCTCGACCCCCGGGCCGGCGCCGCCCTCCTCACCCCCGCCCACCAGTTCCCCACCGGCGCGGCACTCTCCGCCGACCGGCGGGCGGAGGCGGTGCGGTGGGCGCGGGAGCAGGACCGGTACGTCATCGAGGACGACTACGACGGCGAGTTCCGCTACGACCGGCAGCCGCTCGGCGCGATGCAGGCACTGGACCCGGAACGGGTGGTGTACGCCGGGACGGCCGCCAAGAGCCTCGCGCCGGGCCTGCGGCTGGCCTGGCTGGCCCTGCCGGACGCACTGGTCGAGCCGGTCGCCCGACTGAAGGCGCTGGCCGACACGATGTCCCCGGTGCTGGACCAGCTGACGCTCGCCGAACTGATCACCTCCGGCACGTACGACCGCCACGTACGGCGCTGCCGGCTGCACTACCGGCGCCGGCGCGACCACCTGGTCGCGGCGCTCGCCGAACACGCCCCGCACGTCCGGGTCACCGGCATCGCGGCCGGCCTGCACGTCGTCATCCGGCTGCCGCCCGGCTCCACCCCCGAACCCGAACTCCTCGCCCGCGCCCAGCAGGCCGGCCTCGCCCTCCACGGCCTCGCCTGGCACCGCACCACCCCGTCCCCCGCCGAGGCCCCGACCGCCCTGGTCATCGGCTACGCCACCTCACCGGACCACGCCTTCCCGGCGGCGGTCCAGGCCCTCTGCGAACTGCTGCGCGGGGCCTGAGCGGGAGGGGGGAGGCCGGTGGGCCGGGCCGGTGCGGGAACGGCGGTCCGCCCGTCCCCTCGGGGGTGGGGGCGGGCGGACGGTTCGGGGTGTGAACTACTTGTTCCGGCTGCCGAGTTGGAACAGGAGGATGATGAACCCGGCGAAGAGGTGGCAGCCGACGGTGTAGAGCACCAGGCGGTGGTAGACCCGCTTGTTGGCCCACTTGCCGGCGTCCATGGTCTTCGGGCCGGCCGGAGTGTCGGCACCGGCGGCCGGGTTCTCGGCGTCGGCGGCCGGGGTGACGGTGGTGGTGGGATCGGCCATGGTGATCTCCTCCGGGGTGTTCTGACGGCAGGTCAGTGAACGGCGGCGGGGCCGCCGCCGAGGCAGAGTTCGCCGCCGGGGCTCTGCAGCAGGGTGTGGACGAAGAGCAGTTCGACGCCGCTGTCCGACTCTGCGGCGATGCAGTGCGGGGTGAGCGAGTCGTAGTGGGCGGAGTCGCCCACCGCGAGGTGGTGGACGCGGTCGCCGAGGGTGACGCGGAGCGCGCCCTTGAGGACGTACAGCCACTCCTCGCCCGGGTGGACCCGGACCACCGTGTCCTGCACGCCCGGCGGGACGTGCACCCGCAGGGCCTGCATCGCGCGGCCGGGGGCGCCGGCCCGGCGGTAGCCCCAGCCACCGGCCCGGCCGGGTTCGATGGCGCCGCCGCGGACGATCGGGTCCGGCTCGGCGAGGGTCTCGCCGAGCAGGCCGGAGACCGAGGTCCCGTACGCGCGGGCGAGGCCGAGCAGGACGGGCAGCGAGGGCTGCCGGCGGCCGGTTTCCAGTCGGGACAGATAGGCTGGGGAGAGCCCGACCCGCCCGGCGGCCACCTCCAGCGTGAGACGGCTGCTGAGCCGGTGCTCACGGAGACGGGCGGCGAGGCCGGCGACCTCCTGGTCGTCGAGCTGTTCGCCTGCTGCGGCGGCGCCGGTGGAGCTGCTGGTCATGTGTCCAGTGGACACCCGCCGTGCCGCACGGGCAAGAATTTTGCCTCAGAGGCAAGACCCTTTCGGCAGGCGCCCCGACCGGCCCCCACTCACGGCCGCGGGATGTTCCGCAGGTTGCTCCGGGCCAGGTCGACCATGCGTCCGACGCCGCCCGAGAGCACCGTCCTGCCCGCCGCCAGCGCGAAGCCCTTCAGCTGGGCGGCGGTGATGTGCGGCGGGATGGAGAGCGCGTTGGGGTCGGTGACCACGTCCACGAGGGCCGGGCCCGGCCGCTCCAGCGCCTCGACCAGCACCTCCCGGACCCGGGCCGGCTCGGTCACCCGCTTGGCCTGGATGCCCATCGCCCGGGCGATCCCGGCGTAGTCCACGTCCCCGTTGTCGATCTCGAACTCCGGGTAGCCGGAGACCAGCATCTCCAGCTTGATCATGCCGAGCGCGCCGTTGTTGAAGACCACCGTCTTCACCGGCAGCCGGTGCTTGGCCACCGTGAGCAGCTCGCCGAGCAGCATGCCGATCCCGCCGTCGCCGGCCATCGCGACCACCTGCCGCCCGGGGCAGGCGAGTTGGGCGCCGATCGCGTGCGGGAGGGCGTTGGCCATCGAGCCGTGCAGGAAGGAGCCGATCACCCGGCGGCGGCCGTTGGGCTGGAGGTAGCGGGCGGCCCAGACGTTGTTCATGCCGGTGTCCACGGTGAACACGGCGTCCTCGGCGGCCACCTCGTCGAGCACCGAGGCGACGTACTCGGGGTGGATCGGCAGGTGCTTCTCGATGTCCCGGGTGTACGCGCCGATCACGTCCTCCAGCGACCGGCAGTGCTTGCGCAGCATCCCGTCCAGGAAGGCGCGGTCGCGCTTGGCGTCGAGCAGCGGCAGCACGGCCCGCAGGGTGGCGGCCACGTCGCCGTGGACGGCGAGTTCGAGGGCGGTGCGGCGGCCGAGCCGGGTGGCGTCGTGGTCGACCTGGACGGTGTGCGCCTGCGGCAGGAAGGAGTCGTACGGGAAGTCGGTGCCGAGCAGCACCACCAGGTCGGCGGAGTGCAGCGCCTCGTGGCAGGCCCCGTAGCCGAGCAGGCCGCTCATGCCCACGTCGTACGGGTTGTCGAACTGGATCCACTCCTTGCCGCGCAGGGAGTGGCCGATCGGCGCGTTCAGGGCCTGCGCGGCGGCCATCACCTCGGCGTGCGCCCCGCGCACCCCGGCGCCGCAGAACAGCACCACCTTGCGGGCCGCGTTGAGCAGCCGGGCCAGTTCCTGCACCTGGGACCAGGGCGGGGCGGCGACGGCCTGCTCGGTGAGGAAGTGGCTGGTGCCGGTGGGGGCGGCGGCGGAGAGCGCGGCGACGTCCCCGGGGAAGGCGAGCACCGAGACGCCGTGCGAGCCGAGCGCGTGCTGGACGGCGACCCGCAGCAGGCGGGGCAGCTGGGCGGGGGTCGAGAGCATCTCGCACCAGGTGCTGCAGTCGGTGAACACCCGCTCGGGGTGGGTCTCCTGGAAGAAGCCGGTGCCGATCTGCCCGGACGGGATGTGCGAGGCGAGCGCGAGCACGGGCAGGCCGCTGCGCTGGGCGTCGTACAGCCCCTGGACGAGGTGGGTGTTGCCGGGGCCGCAGGAGCCGGCGCAGACCGCGAGCCGGCCGGAGAGTTCGGCCTCGGCGGCGGCCGCGAAGGCGCCGGCCTCCTCGTTGCGCACGTGCACCCAGCTGATGCCGTCGGCCCGCCGGATGGCGTCCACGACGGGGTTGAGGCTGTCCCCGACCACGCCGTAGACCCGCTCCACCCCGGCCTGCCGGAGCACCTCCACCATCTGTTCGGCCACGCTCGGCACGGCGGCGACTCCTTCGCTGGGGCGGCTCCACGGGACACCAGCACTCTCCGGGGCGGCCGGGGGCGGCGCAGCCGGGGCGGGGCGAACGGGTGAGGCGGCGGGAGCGGGGTGCGGGCTGCTACTCGGCCGCCAGGTGGTCCTGCTGGCCGAGCTTGCCCGCCGCGAGGCCGGCCTGGGGCTTGCGGCGGCCGGGTTCGCGGCCCGGGGGCTGGGCGACCCGCTCCTGGGCGGGCGGGGCGGTGGTCGGCAGGGTGACCGGGGCACCGGACTTGACCTGCACCGCCTCGCCGTCGTGCCGGACGTGGAGGACCTCGCCGCGGCGCAGCGTGTACGTCGTCCGCTCGTGGGTGATCTCGACGCCGAGCAGGTGCCCGCGCACCAGCAGCGAGAAGCTCAGCCGCATCAGCCCGGACGGCAGCCGGGGCCGGAACGAGAGCGCCTCGCCGTGGTCGCGCAGCCCGCCGAAGCCGGCCACCAGGGCGATGCAGGCCCCGGCGAGCGAGGCCATGTGCAGGCCGTCGCGGGTGTTGCCGCCGAGGTCGTGCAGGTCCATCAGCGCGGCCTCGGCCGTGTAGTCGTAGGCGAGGTCGAGCTGGCCGACCTCGGCGGCGATCACCGCCTGGGTGCAGGCGGAGAGCGAGGAGTCCCGGACGGTCAGCCGCTCGTAGTAGGCGAAGTTGCGGGCCTTCTGCTCGTCGGTGAAGGCGTCGCCGCGGACCTGCATGGCGAGCACCAGGTCGGCCTGCTTGACCACCTGCTTCCGGTACAGGTCGAAGTACGGGTAGTGCAGCAGCAGCGGGTAGTTCTCCGGCGGGGTGTGCTCGAAGTCCCAGACCTGGTGGTGGGTGAACCCGTCGGCCTGCGGGTGCACGCCGAGGTCCTCGTCGTACGGGATGTACATCGCGGCGGCCGCGTCGCGCCAGGCGGCGGTCTCCTCGGTGTCCACGCCGAGCAGCGCGGCCTCGTGCGGGTTGCGGACGGCGGCCTCGGCGGCGGCGCGCAGGTTGGTCTGCGCCATCAGGTTGGTGAAGACGTTGTTGTCCGCGACGGCGCTGTACTCGTCGGGGCCGGTGACGCCCTCGATGCGGAACCTCCCGGCCACGTCGTGGTGGCCGAGCGAGCGCCACATCCGGGCGGTCTCGACGAGCAGTTCGAGCCCGTACTCGCGCTCGAACTCCGCGTCGCCGGTGGCCCGGACGTAGCGGGCGACGGCGGCGGCGATGTCGGCGCCGATGTGGAAGGCCGCGGTGCCGGCCGGCCAGTACCCGGAGCACTCCTCGCCGCGGATCGTCCGCCACGGGAACACCGCGCCGGACAGGCCGAGTTGGACCGCCCGCTCGCGGGCCAGCGGCAGGGTGGTGTGCCGCCAGCGCAGGGCCTGGTTGACGGCGGCGGGCAGGCAGTAGGTGAGCACCGGCAGGACGAAGGTCTCGGTGTCCCAGAAGCTGTGCCCGTCGTAGCCGGGCCCGGTCAGCCCCTTGGCGGGGATGGCCCGCTCCTCGCTGCGGGCGCCGGCCTGCAGGACGTGGAAGACGGCGAACCGGACGGCCTGCTGGAGTTCGACGTCGCCCTCGATCTCGATGTCGCTGGTCTCCCAGAACTCCTGGAGGAATTCGGCCTGTTCGGCGATCAGCCCGTCCCAGCCGGTGTACCGGGCGGCGGTCAGCGCGGCCTCCACCTGGTCCCGGACGGCGGGCAGCGAGCGGGTGCCGGACCAGCCGTAGGCCATGAACTTGGTCAGCCGCAGCCGCTGTCCGGCCTTGAGCACGGTGGTGACGCTGATCCGGCACTGGTCGGCGTCGGCCTCGGCGACGGTGTCGGACTTCTCCGGCCCCTCGATGACGTGGTCCATCCCGGCCGCGACCCGGATGCCGCTGTACCGGGTGCGGTGCACCAGGATGGCCTTGGTCCCGCTGGCGTGGTGCGCCTCGGGCTGCAGCGGCGCCTCCAGCACGGCGGCGGCCCGCGGATCACCCTCGGGGCCGCCGGGCAGCTGCTCGTTGGCGACCAGCTCGGACTGGAGCACGATCCGCACCGGGCCGTCCACCGCCTCGACGCTGTACTCGACGGCGGCGACGGCGCGCTGGGTGAGCGAGACCAGTCGGGAGGAGCGCACCCTGATCGTCCGCCCGGCCGGGGAGGTCCACTCCGCCTCGCGGTGCAGCAGGCCCTCGCGGACGTCCAACCATCGCTTGTGGCTGACGAGTTCGCCGTAGCGCAGGTCGAAGGGCTCGTCGTCCACCAGCAGCCGGATGATCTTGCCGTTGGTCACGTTGATGACGCTCTGGCTGGACTCCGGGTAGCCGTAGCCGCCCTCGCCGTACGGCAGCGGGCGCAGCTCGAAGACGCCGTTGAGGTAGGTGCCGGGCAGGCCGTGCGGCTCGCCCTCGTCCAGGTTGGCGCGCAGGCCGATGTGGCCGTTGGAGAGCGCGAAGACCGACTCGGCGCGGGCCATCGAGGCCAGGTCCAGGCCCTGTTCGGTGATCTGCCAGGGGTCGATCGCGAAGTTCTTGTCCCCGGGAGTCATGCCTCCTCCTCCCCCAGGAGCTCGGAGAGGTCCTGGACGACCACGGTGGCGCCGTCCCGGCGCAGTTCGGCGGCCTGGCCGGTGCGGTCCACCCCGACCACCGCGCCGAAGCCGCCGGCCCGGCCGGAGGCGACCCCGGCGAGCGCGTCCTCGAAGACCGCGGCGTGGGCGGGTTCGACGCCGAGGGCGCGGGCGGCGTACAGGTAGGTGTCGGGGGCCGGCTTGCCGGGCAGTCCCTCGGCCTTGGCGGTGTTGCCGTCCACGATCACCTCGAACAGTTCCTCGATGCCGGCCGCCCGCAGCACGTCCCGGCAGTTGGCGCTGGAGGAGACCACGGCGCTGGGCAGCCCGGCCGCGCGCAGCCGGTGCACGTAGTCGACCGAGCCCTGGTACGCCTGGACGCCCTGCTCCCGGATCAGCCGCAGCACGGTGTCGTTCTTGGCCCGGCTGATCCCTTGCACCGTGGGGGAGTTGGGCGGATCGTCCGGGGTGCCCTCGGGCAGGTCGACGCCCCGGCTGCGCAGGAACGCGCGGGTGCCGTCCAGGCGCGGGCGGCCGTCCACGTAGGTGTCGTAGTCGGTGACGGCGTCGAAGGGGACGAACTGGCCGCCGGTGCGGGCGGCTTCGGCGCGCAGGAAGGCGTCGAAGGTGTCCTTCCAGGCCGCGGCGTGCACCTTCGCGGTCTGGGTGAGCACCCCGTCGAGGTCGAAGAGGAAAGCACGGATGTCGTCCGGTAGCCCCAGCATGGGTGCAGTCTTACCCGGGAACGGGGGGAAGCCGCCCATTTCCCGGCGGCGCGTCGCGGGAAGGGCGGCTTCCGGTTGCCGGGCCGGACCGGACCGGGGCGGCGTCACGGCGCCGGGGCGGCGTTACGGCGAGTCGGGCATCTGCGCCTCGGGCGCCTCGATGACCGCGAAGACCGCGCCCTGCGGGTCCTGGACCACCGCCATCCGGCCGGACTGCATGTCGAAGGCCGGCTGGATCACCGAGCCGCCCGCCTTGACCAGGGCGTCCACCGTGGAGTCGGCGCCGTCCACCGAGAAGTAGGTCATCCAGTGCGAGGGCGTGCCGGCCGCCAGGTAGCCGGGGATCGCCTGCATGCCGCCCACCGTGCGGTCAGCGACGTTGAGCGAGAAGTAGCCGTCCATGCCCTGGATGGTGGCCGGGCGCAGCCCGAGGGCCGGCTGGTAGAAGCGGCCGGCCGCGCCGGTGTCGGCGGTGTTGAGCTCGTTCCAGACCAGTGCGCCGGGCTCGTTGACCACGCCCGCGCCGATGAAGTCCATCGCCTGCCAGACCCCGAACACCGCGCCGGTCGGGTCGGCGGCGACCAGCATCCGGCCGATCGTGCCGACGTCCATCGGGTCGTACAGGACCGTGCCGCCCGCCTCGGTGATGGACGCCCGGGCCGCGTCGGCGTCGTCCGAGGCGAGGTAGGTGGTCCAGGCGACGGGCGGCGTCGGCTGCCCCTCGGGCGCCGCCTGCGCCATGATCCCGGCGACCGGCCGGCCGTTGAGCATGCACACGGCGTAGCCGCCGAACTCGGCCGGGCCGACCTCGCCCTGCCAGCCGAACAGGTCGCGGTAGAAGTCGAGCGCGGCCTGCTGGTCGCTCGCCATCAGGTCGACCCAGCACGGGGTGCCGGGCTTGTACGGATCGGTGACTACGGGCATTGCTGGGCCTCCCGGAGGCGGTGGTGGCCGGCTGTGGTGGTCGGGACGGTCGGAGCGGTCGGGCCCTCGTCCCGGCCGGGCCCGGTGGGGGTACGGCCCGGCCGGGACGACGGCGGTACACCGCCACCTTCGGTCCGCCGCCGCGATCCCGCCACCGGACGGCGCCCTGGCGGGCGACCGGCGGCCGGACCGTCACGGGGCTCGGGCGGGGTGCTCACGGGCTGTTCACCGGGGCTGTTCACCGAACTCTTCCCCGGGCTGCTCACGGGGCGTCGTGGTGGTGCCCGGTGACGAAGTACGGCTGCACCTTGCCGCTCTGCGCGTAGTCCTTGAGCCGGACCAGCAGTTCGGCCCAGGTGCCGGCCACCGCCGGGACGCCGTCCTCGCTGCCCGGCTGCCAGCCGCCGTGCCGGAACAGCAGCCGGGTGCGCCCCGGCGCGGCGGGCCGGTCGGGCTCGGAGGCGGTGGGCTCGTCGGGGGCGACGGGCTGGTCGGACAGTTCCCAGCTGATCCAGGTGCCGGCCCAGTGCGGCGGGAAGGACCCGGCGTTGGTCCACACCACCCGGTCCCGGTCGGCCCGCTCCACCCGCAGCCGGAACGGCTCGGGGACGTCGGGGAAGTCGAACAGCAGGACGTCGCCGTCCCGGTCCACGCCGGTGGTCCACCAGGCGGTCAGCCCGTCGTGCGTGGTGAGTGCGGCGAGCACCACGTCCCGGGGCGCGGCGATGTCGAGCTGGAGGGCGATCTCGGGCATGGGTCCGCCTTTCGGTGGCCGCCGGATTCCCTTACGCCCACCATGGCACGACCCCCGGGCCCGCGCGCCCCGGAGGGCGCCGGCCCGGGGGTCGTCCCCGTCGTTCCGGTGGGTGCGGTCGTTCCGGTGCGGTCAGCCGCCGCTGCCGTAACTGGTGTTCGCGCAGATGTCGTCGTCCGCCGAGCGGGCGTCGTTGGTGATGGTGGTCGGCAGCGGCTGCGGGGGCGCCGGGACGCCCGGGGTGGCGGCCGTCGCGCCGCCGCTCGCGGGGGCACCGGTCGACATCCCCATCGCGGCCGCGAAGTCCTGGCCGGTGATCACCGAGATGCCGCGGGCGCCGCTGGACTCCAGGCTGGCGCCGGGGAACAGCGCGGCGACCTTCTCGGCGTTCGCCTTCTGCCCGGAGCCGTACTCGATCGTGGTGGTCTTGTACTTGGTGCTCGCGGCCTGGCCCGCCGTGCTGGCGGTGTACTTGGCGCCCTTCAGCAGCTCGGTCGCCTTGCCGGCCAGGCCGTTGACGGTCGTCCCGTTGTAGACCGCCACCCTGATCGCCGAGTTGGTGGTGTCCGCGGCCGGGGCGGCCGGGGTGGTGGGCGCGGCGGGCTGCTGCGGAGCCGGGCCGGTGCCGTCCGCCGGGGCGTCCGGCTGTTGGCCGGTGGCGTTCTGGCCGTCGATGGTCTGGTCGGCCTTGAGGGTCTCCCAGAGCTTGTTGGCGTCCGGCTGGACCAGGTCGAGGTCCTTGTCCTGGGTGCGGAAGCGCCAGGGCACCGTCACGAACTTCAGGTCGTGCATGTCGATGTTCTTCAGCGACAGGCCGAAGGAGAGCAGCTTGTCGGCCGAGTCCAGGCCCGGGTCGACGACCAGGGACTTGGTCGCGGCGTCGGCCAGCGGCAGGAGGGTGGTGGGGTTCATCCCCTCCTTCTTGATCTTGGTGGCGAGCGAGCCGAGGAAGGCCTGCTGGCGCTTCATCCGGCCGATGTCCGAGCCGTCGCCGATGCCGTGCCGCAGCCGGACGTAGTCGAGCGCCTGCTGGCCCTCGACGGTCTGCTTGCCCTGCGGGAGGACGAGGTCGCCCTTCTTCTTCAGGTTGGGGTTGATGTCCCCCTCGTAGATCGGCTTGGGCAGGCAGATGTCGACGCCGTTCACGGCCTTGGTCATCGAGGCGAAGCCGTTGAAGTCGACGACGAGGGTGTGGTCGACGCGGATGCCGGTGATCTTCTCCACCGTGTTCTGGGTGCAGGCCGGGTTGCCGTCGTCGCTGCCGCCCATCGAGAACGCGGCGTTGAACAGGTCGGTGTTGCCGCCCTTGGTCCACTTGCCGTTGGGCAGCTTGCAGGACGGCAGCTCGACCTTGGCGTTGCGCGGTATCGAGATGCCGACGGCGTGCTTGTGGTCGGCGTAGACGTGCAGCAGGATCGTGGTGTCCGAGCGGGCGCCGCCGTCCTCGCCGCCGCCGAGGTCGGAGTTGTTCTTGCCGCGGCTGTCCGAGCCGATCAGCAGCACGTTGACCGGCCTGTTGCCGTCCGCGTCGGCCTTCGCCTCCGGGGGGCGGTTGCGGGCTATGGCGTCGGCGTCGAAGGACTTGATGTTGGCGTTCAGCTTGAGGTAGATCGCGCCGCCGACACCGGCGATGACCACCAGCACGCCCGCCGTCGACCAGGCGACGATCTTCTTCACGTTCTTCTTGGGCTTGGCGCTCTTGCGCGCCGCGGCCCGGCCGCCACCCGCGGCGGCCGCGGCACCCGCGGTGGCCGAACCGCCACCCTTGCCCTGCGCGGCACGGCGGGCCTCCGCCCGGCCACCGCTGCGCGGACCGGGCACTGAACTCTCCGCACCTTCCGTCGTGGGCATGTCCTCGCCCCGAGCCGGGCTCTCGCCCCTCCGACCTGACATGCGCGTACCTTTCACCGACGGAAGCGACGCCCCTGACGATCCGGCGCACCGCACACAGAGAGACGGCCCGAACCGTTCCCAGGTTGCACATACGACCGTCACCACTAACCGACGATCGTGGCTTCCGATCATATTTAGGCCCGACACGATCACCGACCCTCGGCCCTCGGACAACCCCGCCGACCGATGGGCAACACCACCGCAGAACAGTCGAAAACGCCCGATTCCGACGTGACCCATGCCACTCCACCGGTCCGCGTCCACACCGAATTCCAGCCACCGGCACGGCAGGTGGGGGCGCCACGCGATCGGCACCGGCCGCGGGGCGCGAACCGGCCACGGACGGCAGCGGATCGGCCCGCCCCCGGACCAGGCACCCCAACGCCCTCGCACGCACCGGAGTTGGGCACGCGGGGCACACCCGGGCGGCTTCCGCCAGGACCGGCCGCGGCCCGCGACGGCGCGCGGCTCCGGGCGGCGGAACGCCCACGCCCGGGAACGACGGAGGCCGGATCGGAGAACATCCCGATCCGGCCTCGGTGCGGTGGGGCGCCAGGGGCTCGAACCCTGAACCTACGGATTAAAAGTCCGCAGCTCTGCCAATTGAGCTAGCGCCCCGCGGCCCTGGAACACCCGGGGTTCCGGGTGGGAGGACCACGGCGATCCTACCCGGTGGGGCCCAGGGCTCCGCCAGTGGATTGCGCGGGCGTGCCGGGGTTGTGGAGCGGGTCTTGAGGCGGTGTGTAGTGGGCGGCGCGGACCCGGCGGAGCCAGGCCTCGACGGGGCGCGGGTCGGGCGCGGCGGGCAGCGCGCCGGGGCCGGCGAGGCGGTCGGCGGCGTCGGCCAGCAGGCCCTCCGCGAGGGCGGGGTGGTCGGCGATGCGTTCGCCCAGTTCGCGGATGCGTTCGGGGTCGGGCAGCCGGATCGGGTTGCGGCCGGTCTCGTGCAGGCGGACGGCCTGCCCGACCAGCCGGACCAGGTGCCGGGCGTGCTTGGCGGCCCGGCGGCGGGTGGCCGGGTCGGTGGTGTCGCGGGTCAGCAGCTTGCGGAACTGCTGGTCGGCGTAGCCGAGGTAGGCCTTCCGTACGGCCGGTGCGCTGAGGAAGGCCGTGCGCAGGCCGACCAGTTCGTCGCCGAGCGGGGTGCGGACCTCGTAGAGCCCGTCCGGCAGCCAGACCAGCTCGGAGGCGGTCGGGTTGCAGCCCAGCGCCAGCCGGCACCACTTGGCGGCCTCGTGCAGGGTGAGGTCCGGCGCGGTGGTCACCTGGGACTCCGCCGGGCGGTGCAGGCCGTGCAACTCCTCGGTGGGGGTGGCGAACAGGCCCAGCCGGTCGAGGTCGGAGCCGGCGTGGGCGAAGCCGTACGCGGTGGAGCCGACGATGCCCGAGAGCAGCACCGTGCCGGGGACGGACGGAGGGACGGGAGCAGCGGGAACGGCGGACATCGGCGGACTCCTCTCGTACGGACGGGCGGGCACCGCATCCTCGTCCGGGCATCCTCGCCGGAGCGGGCCGCGCCGGGCGAGCGAATTCCGCTCCGGCGCCGGCCCGGCCGCCGATACCGGGCCCCGAGGATCGCGGCCCCGCGGGCGGCCGCGGCGGG
>NZ_LFVW01000196.1:0-2418 GCF_001182915.1 Kitasatospora sp. MY 5-36 | reverse complement strand
GTGTCCCCGGCCGGGCCGGCGGGTAGCGTACGGGCCATGTCGACCACCCCGACCGATGAGGTCCTGATCGTCACCGGCGCCAGCCGCGGCATCGGTGCCGCCACCGCCCTGCTGGCCGCCCGCCGCGGCTACCGGGTCTGCGTCAACTACCGTACGGACGAGGCCAACGCGGCCGCCGTCGTGGAGAAGATCCGGGCCGACGGCGGAACCGCCCTCGCGGTCCGCGCCGATGTCAGCCGCACCGCCGAGGTCGAGCGGCTGTTCACCACCGTGGACGCCGAACTCGGCCCGCTCACCGGGCTGGTGAACAACGCCGGCACGCTGGAGAAGCAGTGCCGGCTGGAGGAGATCGACGAGGACCGGCTGAACCGGATCTGGGCCGCCAACATCACCGGCCCGTTCCTCTGCGCGGCCCAGGCCGTCCGCCGGATGTCCACCCGGTACGGCGGGCACGGCGGCGCCATCGTCAACGTCGGCTCGGCGGCCTCCCGGATCGGCTCACCGAACGAGTACGTCGACTACGCGGCCGCCAAGGGCGCGGTGGACTCGATGACCCGCGGCCTGGCCCTGGAGGTCGCCGCCGAGGGCATCCGGGTCAACACGGTGCGACCGGGGCTGATCCACACCGGCATCCACGCGCTCGGCGGCGAGCCCGGCCGGGTCGACCGGGTCGCGCCCAACCTGCCGATGCGCCGCGGCGGGCAGCCGGAGGAGGTCGCCGAGGCGGTCCTCTTCCTGCTCTCCCCGGCGGCCTCGTACACCACGGGGGCGTTCCTGGAGGTCTCGGGCGGGCGCTGAACAGCCCGGTTCCGTACCGGAGGGGGCCGGTTTCGGCCAGCGTCGTCCCGCCACCGAGCGGCCCCCTCCGGTTTCCTTCCGCCCGTCCGCCCCCGCCCGTACGGTGGTGGCCATGACCGACGCCTTCATCGACATCCCCGGTGTGCGCAACTTCCGTGACGCGGGCGGGATCGGCGCCCTCCGCCGGGGCGTGCTGTACCGCTCCGGGTCCTTCCACACCCTCACCGAGGAGGGCGCCCGGCGGCTCAAGGCGCTCGGCCTGCGGACGGTGTTCGACCTGCGCAGCGCGTTCGAGCTGCAGACCTGGCCGGACCAGCGGCACGGCCTCGACCACGAGTCCCTCAACCTGCCGACCCTGCCCGCCGACCGCAAGGACGTCGACCGGCCCTGGCCCGAGGACCAGGCGGCCCTCTACCCCTTCATGGCCGAGACGGCCGGCCCCTCGCTGGCCGCCGTGGTCCGCCGCCTCGCCGCGCCGGACTCACTGGCCGCCGTCGTCCACTGCGCCGTCGGCAAGGACCGCACCGGCCTCACCATCGCCGTCCTCCAGTCCCTGCTGGGCGCCTCCGAGGCCGAGATCACCACCGACTTCCTGCGCTCCAACGTCGGCCTCGGCCTCGACAAGGGCCCCACCCCGTACGTCGACGAGACCGGCACCGAGCGGATCTCCCGCCCGGTCGACGCCGGGCACCTCGCCTCCTCGCTGGCCTGGATCCACGACCACCACGGCACCGTCCCCGACTACCTCCGCCACCACGGCACGACGGACGCCGAACTCGACGCCGTCCGTGCCAAGCTCTCGGACTGACCGGCCGTCAGCCCTCCCGGCGCTCGAAGCGCCACCACTGCGCCGGGGCGTCGGCGTCCTCCCGCTGGTGGACGTCGGCCTCCGGGGTGTCGCCCGCCGTCAGGGGCTTGCCGCTGATGAAGCTGGTCACCGTGTAGGTGCCCGGGGCGTCGACGTGGGCCTCCAGCAGCCACTCCTGGGCGCCGAAGGCGTTGGCCGACCACTGCTGGATCCGGACGCCGTCCTCCGTCGAGGCGCCGGCGACGTCCAGGCGCTTCCCGCTGCCGACGTTCTCGATGTGGAACAGCGCGCCGCCCGGGTGGACGGCCGTGAGCCGCCAGAGCTGGGCGTCGCTGCCGTCGTCCGCGCCGAGGACGATCCGGGCGCCGCTGCGCCGGGAGCCGTCGGCGACCCGCAGCAGCAGGCCGCTGCCGACGTTGCGGACGAGGTAGCTGCCGTCGGTGATCGCGGAGTCTGTCACGACCGCAGTCTGCCACCGGGCACCGACAGGCCGTCCCGCACCGCCGTACGGGCCACCCTGCGGGCCGCCGGCCGAGGGCTCCGAGCCGGGGGCGCGGAGGAGTTTCCGCCGGACCGGCCCCGCCCCCTATGCTGCGGCGAATGTCCACCGAGCAGATACCGTCGCACCGTCAACAGCCCACCTTCTCCGAAGCCGTGGCCGCCCTGGAGGCCGTGGTCGCGGCCGGGGACGACGAGCGGTTCGGGCCCGCCCTCGGCCTGGTCGGCGGGCTGTTCGGCGCGGCCGACCCGGCGGAGCGGGTGGCGGCCGGCCCCCGGCTGGCCGCGCTGCTGCCGGACGCCCCGCCCTTCCC
>NZ_LFVW01000001.1:0-59398 GCF_001182915.1 Kitasatospora sp. MY 5-36 | reverse complement strand
GGAGCGGGTCGCCGTGCAGGATGAGCTGGTGGAGGCGGGTGGTCGGTTACCGGGCGCCCGGTGCGTCCGAGGCCTCGGACGCACCGGAGGTGTCCGTGCCGGTCGGATAGGCGGTGGAGTCGGCGCCCCCGGGGACGGAGCCCTGGAGTTCGGCGAGGTCCGCGCTGACGGAGGCGAGCAGTTCCTGCATCTGCTCCAGCAGGCTCTTGGGGGTGGCGGGTCCGGCCGAGGTGCCGTCGGCCGAGCCCGTCGGGCTGCTCGGGAACTGCGGCGTGGCAGATGGTTCGGACATTGCGGGACCTCTTCGGATCGGTGGTGCGGTGTAGGGCGGCCGACGGTGGCTCGGACCGCACGGCGGGAGGCGGCAGTGCCCGCTACCGGGGCACCCACCCCCGCCGTAGCACCCAACGAACCGGTCCGGATGCCGTCACCCGGACACCACCCGATGCGGTCCAACTCCGCTGTGGGGTAAGCCTCCCGGGTGAGCCGGGGTTGCCGTCGCGGCGCCGCCTCGGCTAGGCGCGGCGCGGCCCGGGGAGCCTGAGCGGCGCGGACGGTGCGGGTGGACCGGGCGGCGCGGAGCGGGGGCGTGAGCGGCGGTGCGGAGCGCGGCGCGGTCGAGCGTGCCCGGAAAGGAGCCGGGGATGATTCGGAGACGAGCAGGAGACGAACCGGAGACGGGCCGGGGGAGAACCCACCCCTTGCCACTCTCAACGTATAGCGCATGGGGGGTCTTGCGGCAAGGCCCCCGTGGTGGCGCACAATCGCAGGCCTCAGATCGGAGCTGATGCCATGAACAGCCGCACCACCAGCGCGTTCGACCTTCCCGCCCGCCTCGTCGCCAAGGCCGACCCGGCGCTGATCGGTGAGGACGAG
Source organism: Kitasatospora sp. MY 5-36 (assembly GCF_001182915.1). NCBI lineage: Bacteria > Bacillati > Actinomycetota > Actinomycetes > Kitasatosporales > Streptomycetaceae > Kitasatospora > Kitasatospora sp. MY 5-36. The sequence continues at coordinate 58,522 of NZ_LFVW01000001.1, read as the reverse complement.
CGGCACTTCGCGGCCGTCGCGGAGAGCCTGGAGCAGTCGATCGCGGAGCTGTCCGACCGCCTTGACGCGCTGCGCCGCGCGCCGGGCGGCCTCGGCCGGGAGGCGATGGACCGGGACATCGAGGTGCACAAGCTGACCGGTCGGCTGCGCGCCCTGCGCCGCTTCGGCCTGGACCTGTGCCTCGGGCGGGTCGTCCACGCGGACGACCCGGAGCCGGTGTACATCGGGCGGCTCGGCCTCACCGACAGTGGGGGGCGCCGACTGCTGGTCGACTGGCGCTCGCCCGCGGCCGAGCCGTTCTTCGGGGCCACCCACGCCGACCCGATGGGCCTGGTGAGCCGGCGCCGGTACCGCTGGACCGGCGGCCGGATCGGCGACTACTGGGACGAGGTGTTCAGCGCCGAGGCCCTGGAGGGGCACGCCGCGCTGGACGACCAGTCCGCGTTCATCGCGAGCCTGGGCGGCAACCGGTCGGCCCGGATGCGGGACGTGCTGGCCACCATCCAGGCCGACCAGGACGCGATCATCCGGGCGGGGTCCCGGGGCGCCCTGGTGGTGGACGGCGGCCCGGGCACCGGGAAGACGGTCGTCGCGCTGCACCGCTCCGCGTACCTGCTCTACTCCGACCCCCGGCTCGGCCACCGGCGCGGCGGCGTGCTGTTCGTCGGCCCGCACCAGCCCTACCTGGCCTACGTCGCCGACGTCCTGCCCAGCCTCGGTGAGGAGGGGGTGCGCACCTGCACCGTGCGGGACCTCGTCGCCGAGGGGGCGAAGGCCGGGGCCGAGAGCGACCCCGAGACGGCCCGCCTGAAGTCCTCGGCCGACATGGTGGGGGCGATCGAGAAGGCCGTCCGGTTCTACGAGGAGCCGCCCGCCGAGGGGATGGAGGTCACCACCCACTGGGCCGACCTCTGGCTGAGCGCCGAGGACTGGTCCGACGCGTTCGACGCGCCGGACCCGGGCACCCCGCACAACGAGGCCCGCGAGCAGATCTGGGAGGAGCTGGCCACGATCCTGATGGACAAGCTGGACGAGGACGCGGGGGTCTCGCCCGAGCTGTTCGGCCGGTCGCTGCGGCAGGACCGGGAGCTGGCCGAGACGCTCAACCGGGCCTGGCCGCTGATCGACGCGGCCGACCTGGTCGGTGACCTCTGGTCGGTGCCCGCCTACCTGCGGATGTGCGCGCCCTGGCTCGCCCCCGAGGAGGTCCGCAGGCTCCAGCGCAAGGACGCGCCCCAGGCCTGGACGGTGTCCGACCTGCCGCTGCTGGATGCGGCCCGGCAGCGGCTCGGCGATCCGGAGGCGGACCGGCGCCGGCGCCGTCGGGAGGCCGCGGCCGCCGCCGAGCGCGCGCGGATGGCCGACGTCATCGGCGACCTGCTGCAGGCCGACGACGACGGCGAGGGTGCGGTGACGATGCTGCGCGGGCGCGACCTCCAGGACACCCTGGTCGACGAGACGGCCCTGCCCGGTGCCGACCCGGAGCCGCTCGCCGGGCCGTTCGCGCACATCGTGGTGGACGAGGCCCAGGAGCTGACCGACGCGGAGTGGCAGATGCTGCTGCTGCGCTGCCCGTCCCGGAGCTTCACCATCGTCGGGGACCGGGCGCAGGCCAGGCACGGGTTCACGGAGTCCTGGCAGGAGCGGCTGGAGCGGATCGGGCTCGACCGGAGCACGGTGGCCTCGCTGAGCATCAACTACCGGACGCCGGAGGAGGTCATGGCCGAGGCCGAGCCCGCGATCCGGGCCGCGCTGCCGGACGCCAACGTGCCGACCTCCGTCCGCAGCAGCGGCATCCCCGTTGTGCACGGGTCGGTGGCGGAGCTGGACGCCGTCCTGGACGGCTGGCTCGCCGAGCACGCCGAGGGGGTCGCCTGTGTGATCGGCGCCCCCGGCTTCGAGGCGCGGCCAAGGGTCCGGTCGCTGACCCCGGAGCTGTCCAAGGGGCTGGAGTTCGACCTGGTCGTGCTGGTCGACCCGGAGGCGTTCGGCGGGGGTGTCGAGGGGGCGGTCGACCGCTACGTCGCGATGACCAGGGCCACCCAGCGGCTGGTGGTCCTCAGGAGCGTGTGAAGCGTCAAGCGTCGGAAGAGACGGCGAAGAGACGGCGAAGGGAGCGGGGTGCGGACGGAGGGAGCGGAGGGGCTGGAACGCGCGTCGCCCGGTCGGGTGACGCAGGTGTCGGGTGACGGCGTCGGGAGGCCAGACTGGGGCGATGGACGAGGAGGAACCGCTGGCGTCGTGGGCGGCCAGGCGGGAGCAACGGCTGCGGCCGGTCGGGCAGTTGCGGGTCGTACGGCTCACGGTCGGGCGGCAGCGGGGCGCCCATGTGCTGCCGGGCGAACCGAGGCTGATCGTGCGTTGGGACGGCTACCAGTGGCTGCCGGAGACGGTGGCCGAGGACTACGCCACCGCCCAGCGGATCCTGTACGGGGCCGAGGGCGCGGGAGCGCCGCGGCCCGGGCGCCAGGCGCGGCGGCCGGGGAAGGCACCGGGGCGCCACCGCAAGCCCTGAGGCCCGCGCGGGCCCGGGCCTCGGCCCGGACGTCGGGCTGTAACGGGACCCCGGGCTGTAACGGGACCCCGGGCGGTAACCGGCCCCCGAGAGGCGACCGGACCCCGAGAAGCGGGCGGGGTCCGGCGCCACCCGGGCGCCGGACCCCAACGACCTCCGACCGAAGGTCAGTTGTGGGCGTGCAGGTCGGCGTTCAGGCCGCCCCAGGAGCCGGAGCGGGCGATGACCTCGACCGCGCCGCTCTGCGAGTTGCGACGGAACAGCAGGTTGTCCTGGCCGGACAGCTCGACGGCCTTGGCCACCGTGCCGTCCGGGGTGGTGACCCGGGTGCCGGCGGTCACGTACAGGCCGGCCTCGACCACGCAGTCGCTGCCGAGCGAGATGCCGATGCCCGCGTTGGCGCCGAGCAGGCAGCGCTCGCCGACCGAGACGACCTGCTTGCCGCCGCCGGACAGGGTGCCCATGATCGAGGCGCCGCCGCCGATGTCGCTGTGGTCGCCGACGACGACGCCCGCGCTGATCCGGCCCTCGACCATGGAGGTGCCCAGCGTGCCGGCGTTGAAGTTGACGAAGCCCTCGTGCATCACGGTGGTGCCGACGGCCAGGTGGGCGCCGAGCCGGACGCGGTCGGCGTGGGCGATGCGCACACCGGTCGGGGCGACGTAGTCGGTCATCCGCGGGAACTTGTCGATCCCGTAGACGGCCAGCTGGCCGCCCTGGGCGCGCACGGCGAGCCGGGCCTGCTCGACCTTGTCCACCGGGACGGGGCCGATGCTGGTCCAGGCGACGTTGGCCAGCAGGCCGAAGACGCCGTCCAGGTTCTGGCCGTGCGGTTTGACCAGGCGGTGGCTGAGCAGGTGCAGGCGCAGGTACACGTCGTGGGTGTCGAGCGGCTTCTCGTCCAGCGAGGCGATGGTGGTGCGCACGGCGACCACCTCGACGCCGCGGCGGGCGTCGACGCGCAGCGCCTCGGCCGCGCCGGCGCCGAGCTCGGCCTCGGCCTGCTCGGCGGTCAGACGGACGGTGCCGGCCGGGCCGGGCTCGGCGGCCAGCACGGGGGCGGGGAACCAGGTGTCGAGGACGGTGCCGTCGGCGGCGATGGTGGCCAGACCGGTGGCCACGGCGCCGTTCGCCGGGGAGGTGGATTCGAGCGAGGTGGATTCAGCAGTCACACCGTGCACGTTAACCAATGCGGGGCCCCGGTGCCGAACACGCCCACCGGGCGGACGCGCCCGGCGAACGCGCCGGTCGGCGGCCCGCGGGGCGGGAAAACCCGGTGCCCGGCGTTCGGGCGCTGGGCAATACTTCAGCGGGTGTTCATGTCGATCTCCACCACCGGCAGCGCCGAGGACCCGGCCACGGACCTCGGGTTCCTGCTGCACAAGCACCCCGACAAGGTCCAGCGGTTCACCACGTCGCACGGTGAGGCCCACGTCTTCTACCCCGAGGCGGGGGACGAGGTCTGCACGGCGGCGCTGATGCTGGACGTCGACCCGATCGCGCTGGTCCGCAAGGGCCGGGGCGATGGCAGGGGGCGCGGCGGCTCGCCCGACTTCGCGCTCGCCCAGTACGTCAACGACCGCCCGTACGCCGCCTCCTCGCTGCTCGCGGTGGCGCTGCGGACGGTGTTCCGGTCCGCGATGAAGGGCGACTGCCCGGCCCGGCCCGAACTGCCCGGGCGGGCCCGTCCGCTGCGGATCGAGCTGCCCGCCGTGCCCGCGAACGGTGCGGGCGGGGGCGGCGGCCCGGCCCTGGTGGTCCGGCTGTTCGAGCCGCTGGGCTGGCGGGTCGAGGCGACGGCGGTCCCGCTGGACGAGTCGTTCCCCGAGTGGGGCGAGTCCCGCTACGTCCGGATCGCGCTCTCCTCCGGGACGGTCCGGCTCGCCGACGCGCTCCAGCAGCTGTACGTGCTGCTGCCGGTGCTGGACGGCGCCAAGCACTACTGGGTCGCCCCGGACGAGGTGGACAAGCTGCTCGCGGCCGGTCAGGGCTGGCTGGCGGCCCACCCCGAGCGCGCCCTGATCACCCGCCGCTACCTGGCCCGGCGCTGGTCGCTGACCCGCGCCGCGATGGAGCGCCTGGAGCTGGCCCGGCTGGCGGAGGCCGACGACCGCGAGGTCGAGGAGATCGACAACGCGGTCGACGACCGGTCCGAGGAGGAGGCGCGGGACGATCCGGAGCCCCGGCAGCCCTCGCTCGCCGAGCAGCGCCGCACCGCGATCCTCGCCGCGCTGCGCGAGACCGGTGCCGCCCGCGTCGCCGATCTCGGCTGCGGCCAGGGCGAGTTGATCGGCGAACTGCTCAAGGACGCCCGGTTCACCGGAATCCTCGGCGTGGACGTCTCCGCCCGGGCGCTGCGGTCGGCGAGGCGCAGGCTGGGCCTGGAGCGGATGCCGGAGCGTCAGGCGGCCCGGGTGACGCTGGCGCAGGGAGCGCTCACCTACACCGACGCCCGGCTCAAGGGCTTCGACGCGGCGGTGCTGTGCGAGGTGATCGAGCACCTGGACCTGCCGCGGCTGCCCGCGCTGGAGTACGCGGTGTTCGGCGCCGCCCGGCCGAGGGCGGTCGTGGTCACCACGCCGAACGCCGAGTACAACGTCCGCTGGGAGAGCCTGCCGGCGGGCGCCGTCCGGAACGCCGACCACCGCTTCGAGTGGTCCCGGGCCGAGTTCCGGGCCTGGGCCGGGAAGGTCGCGGCCGCGTACGGCTACACCGTGGAGCTGCGCCCGGTCGGCCCGGAGGACGAGGAGGTCGGCGCCCCGACCCAGCTGGCCCTGTTCACCACGACGCCGACGCCCGCGACCACCACGACCCAGGGATCCACCACGACCCCGGGATCCACCACGACCCCGGCACCCACCGCGACCACCGTGCCCATCACGACCGCGACGCCCGAAGGAGGCGAGCCCCGATGACCGATGACCCGACCGACACCCCCGGCGAGAGCCGGGACCAGGACCGCGCGGAGAGCACCGCCCCCCGCCGCCTCCCCGTCACCGACGTCTCCCTCGTCGTCCTGGTCGGCACCAGCGGCGCGGGCAAGTCCACCTTCGCCCGCCGCCACTTCCTGCCCACCCAGGTGGTCTCCTCCGACTTCTGCCGCGGCCTGGTCGCCGACGACGAGAACGACCAGTCCGCCTCCGCCGAGGCCTTCGACGTCCTGTACTACATCGTCGGCAAGCGCCTGGCGGCCGGCCGGCTGACCGTCGTGGACGCCACCAACGTCCAGCCCGAGGCCCGCCGCCGGCTGGTCGAGATCGCCCGCGAGCACGACGTGCTGCCGATCGCGATCGTCCTGGACGTCCCGCCGGGGGTGTGCGCCGAGCGCAACCGCTCCCGCCCGGACCGGCAGCTGCCGGCCCATGTGATCCCCCGCCAGCACCGGGAGCTGCGCCGCTCCCTCCGGGGGCTGGAGCGCGAGGGCTTCCGCAAGGTGCACGTCCTGCGCGGCGAGGCCGAGGTGGCGGCCGCCGGGATCGAGCTGGAGAAGCGCTACAACGACCTGCGCCACCTCACCGGCCCGTTCGACATCGTCGGCGACATCCACGGCTGCCGCTCCGAGCTGGAGACCCTGCTGACCCGGCTCGGCTACACCCTGACCCGGGACGCCGGGGGCCGCCCGGTGGACGCCGTGCACCCGGCGGGCCGCACCGCCGTCTTCGTCGGCGACCTGGTCGACCGCGGCCCCGACACCCCGGGCGTGCTGCGCCTGGTGATGGGCATGGTGGCGGCCGGCCACGCGCTCTGCGTGCCGGGCAACCACGAGAACAAGCTCGGCCGGGCGATGGACGGCAAGAAGGTCAACGTCGCCTACGGCCTCCAGGAGTCGCTGGACCAGCTGGCGGGGGAGAGCGAGGAGTTCCGGGCCGAGGTCCGAGCGTTCATGCGCGGCCTGGTCAGCCACTACCTGCTGGACGGCGGCGCCCTGGTGGTCTGCCACGCAGGCCTGCCGGAGCGGTACCACGGCCGCAACTCCGGCCGGGTCCGCTCGCACGCGCTGTACGGGGAGACCACCGGTGAGACCGACGAGTACGGCCTGCCGGTGCGCTACCCGTGGGCGGAGGAGTACCGGGGCCGGGCGCTGGTGGTCTACGGCCACACCCCGGTGCCGGCCGCGAGCTTCGTCAACAACACCGTCTGCCTGGACACCGGCTGCGTCTTCGGCGGCAGCCTGACCGCGCTGCGCTACCCGGAGCGCGAGCTGGTGGGCGTCGAGGCCGAGCGCGAGTGGTACGCCCCGGTGCGCCCGCTGATCACCGACGCGCCGGGCGCCCGCGAGGGCCGTCCGCTGGACCTCGGCGACGTGGCCGGGCGCCGGACCGTCGAGACCGGGCTGCACGGGCGGGTGGCCGTCCGGGAGGAGAACGCGGCCGCCGCGCTGGAGGTGATGAGCCGCTTCGCGCTGGACCCGCGGCTGCTCGCCTACCTGCCGCCGACCATGGCACCGAGCGCCACGTCCCGCCGGGACGGCTACCTGGAGCACCCGGAGGAGGCCTTCCTCGGCTACCGGGCGGACGGCGTGCGGCACCTGGTCTGCGAGGAGAAGCACATGGGCTCGCGCGCGGTGCTGCTGGTGGCCCGGGACGGGGCCGCGCTGGAGCGCCGTTTCGGCGTGGCCGGCCCCGGCGCGATCTGGACCCGGACCGGCCGCGCCTTCCTCGCCGACGAGGAGCTGACCGGCGCCGTGCTCGACCGGGTCCGGGCGGCCGCCGAGCGCGCCGGGCTGTTCGAGGAGCTGGCCACCGACTGGCTGCTGCTGGACGCCGAGCTGATGCCCTGGTCGCTGAAGGCGGTGGAGCTGCTGCGCCGCCAGTACGCGGCGGTCGGCGCGGCGGCGGGCGCCGCCCTGCCGGAGGTGCTGTCCGCGCTGGAGCGGGCGGCCGGGCGCGGCCTGGACCTGGCCCGGCTGACCGACCGCCAGCGGCGGCGCGCGGCCGACGCGCGGGCGTTCACCGAGGCGTACCGGCGCTACTGCTGGCCGACCGAGGGCCTGTCGGGCATCCGGCTCGCGCCGTTCCAGCTGCTCGCGGCCGAGGGGGCGAACCTCGCGGTGCGCCCGCACGACGAGCACCTGGCCTGGATCGACCGCCTGGCCGCCGCCGACGAGACCGACGGGATCGACGAGGCCGACGAGGCCGACGGGACCGACACCGCCGTCACGGCCGAGGGGACCGGCACGGAGGAGCCGGAGCGCCGCGAGGGGCCCCTGCTCCAGCGCACCCGTCGGATCCTGGTGGACACCGAGGACGAGGCCTCGATGGCCGCCGCCACCGCCTGGTGGGAGGAGCTGACCGAGGCGGGCGGCGAGGGCATGGTGGTGAAGCCGCTGGTCTCGCCGGTGCGCACGGCGCGCGGCAAGGGCCGGCCGGGCGGCCTGGTGCAGCCCGGGGTGAAGGTGCGCGGCCGGGAGTACCTGCGGATCGTCTACGGCCCGGACTACACCGAGCACCTCGACCGGCTGCGCCTGCGCGCGCTGGGCCACAAGCGCTCGCTGGCGCTGCGCGAGTACGCGCTGGGCCTGGAGGCGCTGGACCGGCTGGCGGCGGGGGAGCCGCTGTGGCGGGTGCACGAGCCGGTCTTCGCGGTGCTCGCGCTGGAGTCGGAGCCGGTCGACCCGCGGCTGTGACGGAGGCGGAGGCGGAGGCGGAGGCGGAGGAGGGGAGCCCACGGAGCCCACGGAGCCCACGAGGAGGGAGCCCACGGAACCGACGGAGCCCCCGTGGGCGCCCCTCCTCCGCCCAGCCTCCGTATATAAATTCCGAGTATCGTATAGACTTGCCGCTTTCCGCAGTCCGTCAGTCCCGTCACCCCAGGAGCCCGGCATGGCCTTCAACCTCCGGAACAGGCACTTCCTCAAGGAGCTCGACTTCACGCCCCAGGAGTTCCGCTTCCTGGTGGACCTCGCCGCCACGCTCAAGGCGGCGAAGTACGCGGGCACCGAGCAGCCCCGGCTGCGCGGCAAGAACATCGCGCTGATCTTCGAGAAGACCTCCACCCGCACCCGCTGCGCCTTCGAGGTCGCCGCCCACGACCAGGGCGCCACCACCACCTACCTGGACCCGGCGGGCTCGCAGATCGGCCACAAGGAGTCCGTCAAGGACACCGCCCGGGTGCTCGGCCGGATGTTCGACGGCATCGAGTACCGCGGCCACGGCCAGGAGATCGTCGAGGAGCTGGCCGAGTTCGCCGGCGTCCCGGTCTGGAACGGCCTGACCGACGAGTGGCACCCCACCCAGATGCTGGCCGACGTGCTCACCGTCACCGAGCACACCGCCAAGCCGCTGCCGGAGGTCGCGCTCGCCTACCTCGGCGACGCCCGCTCCAACATGGGCAACTCGCTGCTGATCACCGGTGCCCTGCTCGGCATGGACATCCGGATCGTCGCCCCGCGCGCGCTCTGGCCGACCGAGGAGGTGCAGGAGTCGGCGAAGGCCCTGGCCGGGACGACCGGCGCCCGGATCACCCTGACCGAGGACGTGGCCGAGGGCGTGGCCGGCGCCGACTTCCTCTACACCGACGTCTGGGTCTCGATGGGCGAGCCCAAGGAGGTCTGGGCCGAGCGGATCGAGCTGCTCAAGCCGTACCAGGTCTCCATGGACACCGTCCGGGCCACCGGCAACCCGGACGTGAAGTTCCTGCACTGCCTGCCGGCCTTCCACGACCTCGGCACGGCGGTCGGGCGGCAGATGCACGAGGCGACCGGCATGACCGAGCTGGAGTGCACCGACGAGCTGTTCGAGTCGGCCCACTCCATCGTGTTCGACCAGGCCGAGAACCGGCTGCACACCATCAAGGCGGTGCTGGTCGCCACCCTCGGCTCCTGAGGCACCGGCTCCTGAGTGCCCGCTCCTGGGCGCCCGCCCCGGCGGCCGCGCGGCTCAGCCGTCCAGCCTCACGCAGGCCACCCGGTCGCCCGCCGCGTGCGGGCCGGCCGGGGTGCCCGTGTGCAGCACCAGCGAGCGCGCCTCGCCCGGTCGGGGCTGCCAGCCCACCACGGTGGTGGCGCTGCCCCGGCCCCGCCCGTCGGTGCGCAGCGCCAGCCGCAGCTCGTTGCGCTCGTTGGCGTACGCCGGGTCGGTGGACGGCTGCACCGGGTCGACCTCGTCCTGGTAGTGCGGCCCCGAGGAGGCAGGGTCGGCCCCGCAGCGGCCGGTGTGCAGGTGTGCGGGGAACTCGTGGTCGGGGGCGAGTCCGGAGGCCTTCAGGGTGAGCACCGTCCGCCCGGGTACCGAGCGGTCGGTGACGACCCGGACGTGGGCGCCGTACGGCACCAGGTCGCTCGCGTAGCTGATCGCCGCCGGGGGGACGAAGGCGGTGGCCGGGTCGAAGTCGGCCTCGACGACCGAGACCGGTGAGGCGGCGGGGGCGAGCAGGGCCAGCGGCAGCAGGGCGGCGGCGAGCGGAGCGGTCATCGGTCGGGCCTTCCGGGGGCGGGGCGACGGGGTCCCCCTGCTAACGGCGCCCCGGCCCGGAGGACACCGCTCCGGGCTCCCGGGACCCCGGCACGTCAGGCGGACGGCCCGCACCGAACCCCGCGCCGGACCCCGCACCAGACCCCGACCGGACCCCGCACCGGACCCCGTGCGGGCGAGCCGCCACACCCGCCCGGGCCCGGGCGTGGGGGTGAACGGGGGCCAGGGGCGAACCGGGCGCGAACAGAGGGGAAAGAGTGCGGACGGCCCCGCCGGCCGACGCCGCCCCCTCGCCGACCGGCGGTTCCGGTGGTGAGCTAGTGGTGGTGCCGCTGGCGGCGGCCGCCGTCGTGGCCGGTGCGGTCCGGCTGAAGAGGCCGGAGCGCGAGCGGTGCGGCCCGGACGAGAGGTGTCCCGAGGCATGCACTATGGTTTATCTCGACATCGAGATAACTGCCGCCTAGGATATATCTCGACATCAAGATACTTGCCGAGAGGCGCTCGCCGGCGATGCGGGCAAGGCAAGCCTAAGTAAGGCTGACCTTACCACCGCGTGACGGCCGGATACCGCACGAAGCACCCAGAAGGAGTCAGTCGTGTCCGCGAACAGCTTCGACGCCCGCAGCTCGCTGCAGGTGGGCGACGAGTCGTACGAGATCTTCAAGCTCTCCGCCGTCGAGGGTTCCGCTCGGCTGCCGTACAGCCTCAAGGTGCTGCTGGAGAACCTGCTCCGCACGGAGGACGGCGCGAACATCACCGCCGACCACATCCGCGCCCTCGGCAACTGGGACGAGAACGCCCAGCCGAGCCAGGAGATCCAGTTCACCCCGGCCCGCGTGATCATGCAGGACTTCACCGGTGTGCCGTGCGTGGTCGACCTCGCCACCATGCGTGAGGCCGTCAAGGAGCTGGGCGGCGACCCGGCCAAGATCAACCCGCTGGCCCCGGCCGAGCTGGTCATCGACCACTCGGTCATCGCCGACAAGTTCGGCACCAAGGACGCGTTCACCCAGAACGTCGAGATCGAGTACGGCCGCAACAAGGAGCGCTACCAGTTCCTGCGCTGGGGCCAGACCGCCTTCGACGAGTTCAAGGTCGTCCCGCCGGGCACCGGCATCGTCCACCAGGTGAACATCGAGCACCTGGCCCGCACCGTCATGGTCCGCGGCGGCCAGGCCTACCCGGACACCTGCGTCGGCACCGACTCGCACACCACCATGGTCAACGGCCTGGGCGTGCTGGGCTGGGGCGTCGGCGGCATCGAGGCCGAGGCCGCGATGCTCGGCCAGCCGGTCTCCATGCTGATCCCGCGCGTCGTCGGCTTCAAGCTGACCGGCGAGCTGCCGGCCGGCACCACCGCCACCGACCTGGTGCTCACCATCACCGAGATGCTGCGCAAGCACGGTGTGGTCGGCAAGTTCGTCGAGTTCTACGGCGACGGCATCGGCTCCATCCCGCTGGCCAACCGCGCCACCATCGGCAACATGTCGCCGGAGTTCGGCTCGACCTGCGCGATCTTCCCGATCGACGCCGAGACCATCAACTACCTGAAGCTCACCGGCCGCGACGAGCAGCAGCTCGCCCTGGTCGAGGCGTACGCCAAGGAGCAGGGTCTCTGGCACAACCCGTCGCACGAGCCGGTCTACTCCGAGTACCTCGAGCTGGACGTCTCCACCGTCGTCCCGTCGATCTCCGGCCCGAAGCGCCCGCAGGACCGCGTGATCCTGGCCGAGGCCGCCGAGCGGTTCGCCGAGGCGCTGCCGACCTACTCCGCCGAGGCCTCGAAGCCGACCGCCGTCACCGCCCCCGACGGCTCGTCCTACGAGATCGACAACGGCGCGGTCGTGATCGCCTCGATCACCTCCTGCACCAACACCTCCAACCCCTCCGTCATGCTGGGCGCCGCCCTGCTGGCGAAGAAGGCCGTGGAGAAGGGCCTGCACGTCAAGCCCTGGGTCAAGACCACCCTGGCGCCGGGCTCCAAGGTCGTCATGGACTACTACGAGAAGGCCGGCCTGCTCCCGTACATGGAGAAGCTGGGCTTCAACCTGGTCGGCTACGGCTGCGTCACCTGCATCGGCAACTCGGGCCCGCTGCCCGAGGAGGTCTCGGCCGCCGTCAACGAGGCCGACCTCGCGGTCGTCTCGGTGCTCTCCGGCAACCGCAACTTCGAGGGCCGGATCAACCCGGACGTCAAGATGAACTACCTGGCCTCCCCGCCGCTGGTGGTCGCCTACGCCCTCGCCGGCAACATGAACATCGACATCACCCGGGACGCCCTGGGCCAGGACGCCGACGGCAACGACGTGTTCCTCGCCGACATCTGGCCGTCGGAGCAGGAGGTCGCCGACACCGTCGCCGGCTCCATCGACGAGGCCATGTTCGACAAGGGCTACCAGGACGTCTTCGCCGGCGACCACCGCTGGCAGTCGCTCCCGGTCCCGACCGGCAACACCTTCGAGTGGGACGCCGAGTCCACCTACGTCCGCAAGCCCCCGTACTTCGAGGGCATGGCCAAGACCCCGAGCCCGGTGACCGACATCGCCGGCGCCCGCGTCCTGGCCAAGCTGGGCGACTCGGTCACCACCGACCACATCTCCCCGGCCGGCAACATCAAGCCGGGCACCCCGGCGGCGCAGTACCTGACCGCCAACGGTGTCGAGAAGCGCGACTTCAACTCCTACGGTTCCCGTCGTGGCAACCACGAGGTGATGATCCGCGGCACCTTCGCCAACATCCGCCTGCGCAACCAGATCGCGCCGGGCACCGAGGGCGGCTACACCCGCGACTTCACCCAGGCCGACGCGCCGGTGTCGTTCATCTACGACGCCTCGCAGAACTACCAGGCCGCCGGCGTCCCGCTGGTCGTCCTGGCCGGCAAGGAGTACGGCTCCGGTTCGTCCCGCGACTGGGCCGCCAAGGGCACCGCGCTGCTGGGCGTCAAGGCCGTCATCGCCGAGTCGTACGAGCGCATCCACCGCTCGAACCTGATCGGCATGGGCGTCCTGCCGCTGCAGTTCCCGGAGGGCGAGAACGCCGAGTCCCTCGGCCTGACCGGCGAGGAGACCTTCTCCTTCACCGGTGTGACCGAGCTCAACGAGGGCCGCACCCCGAAGACCGTCAAGGTCAAGGCCGGTGACAAGGAGTTCGACGCGGTCGTCCGCATCGACACCCCCGGTGAGGCGGACTACTACCGCAACGGCGGCATCCTGCAGTACGTGCTGCGTTCGCTGATCGGCTGAGCATGAGCCTCTGAGGAGGCCGGACCGCATCCCGCGGTCCGGCCTCCTCTTTTTTGCGACGGCTTCTCGCAACAGCTTTTTGCATACTGCGCCGGTTGCGGCCGCCCCCTTGTGCGGTGAACGGCGGATGGACTAAACCTCTGTGCCATCTGGTCCAGACCATTTGACGCCGCTTCAGAGAACAGGTCCGGTATGCCCACTCGCGCCTCAGCCCTGCTCGCCGCCGCCACCGTCGCCGCGCTGCTCGCCGCCCCCGCCACCGCCAACGCCGCCGACGGACGGCACGGCCCGAAGCTGAAGGGCCAACGGGTCGGCTACTTCACCCAGTGGGGCGCCGACAGCTCCGCGAAGAGGGTCCAGGAGTCCGGCCAGGCGGCCAGGCTCACCGTCATCAACTACGCCTTCGGCAACGTCTCCGCCGAGGGCACCTGCTTCGAGAGCAACGAGGCCGGCCAGGGCGACGCCCGCAACGACTACCAGCGCTCCTTCTCCGCCGCCGAGTCGGTGGACGGCGTGGCCGACGCCCCGGGCCAGAAGCTGAAGGGCCACCTCAACCAGCTGCGCAAGCTCAAGGCGAAGAACCCCCAGCTGCGCACGGTCATCTCGCTGGGCGGCTGGTCCTGGTCCAAGTACTTCTCCGACGCGGCCGCCACCGACGAGGCCCGCAAGAAGTTCGTCTCCTCCTGCATCGACCTCTACGTCAAGGGCGACCTGCCGGTCCTGGCGGACTCCCCGGAGGGCGGCAAGGGCGCCGCCGCGGGCGTCTTCGACGGCATCGACATCGACTGGGAGTACCCGGGCGGCGGCGGGGACGCGGGCAACGTGGTCCGCCCCGAGGACGGGCACAACTTCACGCTGCTGATGCAGGAGTTCCGCGACCAGCTGGACGCGCTGAGCGGCCGGAAGGGCAAGAAGTACCTGCTGACCGCCGCCGTGGCCGCCAACGAGACGGTCGCCGACCGGCTCGAACTGCCGCAGCTGAGCGAGTCGGTGGACTGGCTGAACCTGATGACCTACGACCTGCACGGCCCGTGGGAGGGCAAGGGGCCGGCCAACCACCAGGCCCCGCTGTACTCCGACCCGGCCGACCCGGACCCGCGCCGGCGCAGTGCCGACCAGGCCGCCGACCACTACCAGGAGCGCGGCCTGCCCGCCGAGCAGCTGGTCCTCGGCGCCCCGCTGTACGGCCACGGCTGGACCGGCGTCGCCCCCGGCAAGCGCGGCGGGCTCTTCCAGAGCGCCACCGCGTCCGCGCCCGACCACTCGTACCAGGAGATCAACGCGCTGCCGGGCAAGGTCTACCTGGACCGCGACCACGGCGCGTCCTGGAAGTACGACGGCACCACGTTCTACAGCTACGACACCGCCGAGGTGCTCACCCAGAAGGCGCGGTACACGCGCTGGAACGACCTGGCCGGGGTGATGGTCTGGTCGCTGGACGGCGACGACGCCCAGGGCAGCGCGATCGCCGCGCTGGACCGCGGCCTGAGCCGCGACTGACCGCTCCCCCCGCCCCGTACCCAGGGCCCGCCGCGGACGCCCCCGCGGCGGGCCCTGCTACGCCGTGGGACCGGCCGGCCCGGCCGGCTGCTCGTGCGGGCCCCGGGGCTGCCGGGCGGGCGGCGGGGAGCCGTCCAGGATGCCGCTCTGCGCCGTCAGGTAGGCGAGCTGGGCCCGGCTGTTGCTGCCGAGGATCTCCGACACCCGCTTGAGGTGGCTCGCCACGGTCCGCGAGCTGATGCCGAGCCGGCTGGCGATCGCGGCGTCCGTGTAGCCGTCCACCATGAGCTGGAGCACCCGCAGCCGGGTCTCGTCGGTGAGCAGCGGCGGGCGCTGCTGGTCGCTCTCGTAGACGACCGGCGCGGCCCGCTCCCAGGCGTGCTCGAAGACCGAGGCCAGGAAGTGCACCACGCCGGGGTCGGTGACCTTGAGCGCGTGGTTGTGGTGTTCGAGCTCCTTGTCGGGGATGAACGCCACCGAGCGGTCGCAGATGATGAGCCGGTCGAAGACCTCGTCGACGGTCCGCACCTCGATGCCGGCCTCGGTGACGGCCTTGATGTAGTCCAGCGTCGGGTAGTGCGCCCGGACGGAGTGCTGGTAGAGCGTGCGCTGGCGGACGCCCCGCTTCTGCGCGTCCAGGGCGAGGACCAGCGATCTGGCGAGGACGTCGGTCGGCCGGCTGCCGCCCGGGTGCGCGGTGAGCAGCTCCCGCTCGGTCGCCTGGGTCGTCTCGGCCACCGCGGCGGCGATGACCGCCGCGCCGCTGAGCCGCTGGACGTTGTCCCGGCCCTCCCGGCGCAGCGTCCGGTAGACGCTCTCGACCTGGGACATGGCGGTCCGGATCGCGGCCACCTGCTGCTGCTGTTCGAGGATCTGCTGCTCCATCGGGTGCAGCAGCGCCGTGGTCGCGACCTCGGGCGGGACCGGCACCAGGACCGAGGGGTCGCCCAGCGCCGCCGTCAGCAGCCCCAGCTCGGTCAGGCAGGCGGGCGGCTCCGCCGTCGGGGCCCTCCCCAGCAGGACGGCCTTGCGGTAGAACGTGATCCCCTCGTCACAGGGCCCGGGGTGGGCCTCCGGGCCACTGACGTCCGATATGTCGCACATGTGCCACCCCCTTCGGAATCTTGCAGTGCACGATCCTGAGCCATCGGATCTCTTCTGGCAAGGACCCATTCCCAGGCATTCTCTCTGTGTGCGGGGAAACCCCCCAGCACGAACGGATAGGTCTATCTAGGGGTGGAAATGAAGATCATGCGGTTCCCGGGTCGAATCCTCGCGTCCTTCGTTATGGCCGCCGTCGCGGTGATCGTCGTTTCCGCCGCGCCGGACGCCCCCAGCAGCGCCCCCACCGCTGCCGCCAGCGACGTGGCGCTCCTGCCGGGCGACCCCGGCTGGGCCTGATCGGCCGGGCGGGAATCCGCCACCCCTGGACAGTAGCGCCGATCCGCCGACCTGCGGGAGTGCTGCGAATCACGTTTCGCGGATATCGGCGCGCCGACATTCAGAAGGAGAGAGAAATGACCGCTGCGATTGCCGTACCGAAATGCCTGGTGTGCGACACCGACTTCGAGGTCGACGAGGCCTGGGAGCGGGGCGAGGTGACCGAGTGCGCGGCCTGCGGCCAGGAGCACGAGGTCGTCGAGAAGTCCGAGGCCGGCGTCCGCCTCGACCTGGCCCCCGAGGTGGAAGAGGACTGGGGCGAGTGACCTCCTCCGGCCGCGTCCTGCTGTCGGCCACCATGCTGCGCCCCGAGGAGAAACTCCTCCTCGGGGCGTTGCGCGGGGAGGGTCTGACGGCGACTCCACTGCTCATGGAGGATCTGGCCGACGTGGTGGCGGGTCGTACCGACCCGCCGGCCCTGGCCCTGATCCGCAACCTCTCGCACCGGGACGCGATCAGCGTCTCGTGCCGCCTGGAACACGCCGGGATCACCACGCTCAACCGGGCGTCGACCATCGAGACCTGCAACGACAAGGGCCTGCAGGCCCTGCTCTTCGCCCGGCACGGCATCCCCCACCCGCACACCCGGCACGCCTTCAGCTACGACCAGGTGCGCGCGATCGTCGCCGAGCTGGGCATGCCGGCGGTGGTCAAGCCGGTCAGCGGCTCCTGGGGGCGCGGTGTCACCAAGCTCGCGGACGCCGCGTGCCTGGAGGCCTGGGCCGCCGGGCGCGAGTCCGTCGACGCCGCGGGGAAGCTCTTCCCCGTCATCGTGCAGGAGTACATCGACAAGCCCGGCCACGACCTGCGCGTGGTCGTCGTCGGGACCACCCCGGTCGTGGCGATCCAACGGGTCTCGGACGACTGGCGCACCAACACCCACCTCGGCGCCGAGGTGCGGCGCGTCGACATCACCCCGGAGATGGAGAAGCTCTGCGTCCAGATCGTCGACGTGCTCGGCCCCGGCTTCTACGGGGTCGACCTGGTGGAGGACCGGACCACCGGTGACCTGCTCGTCCTGGAAGTGAACGCCAACCCCGAATTCGCCCGCTCCTCCGCCCTGCACGGAGTGAACGTCGCCGGCCACCTCGCCTCCTACGTGGCGGGGCAGCTGACGGCCGCGGCCGTGTGACCCGGAGAGGAACCATGGAACTGTTCGACACCGCGACGGTGCTCGCCCGCGTGCTCACCTCGGGCGTGGTCATGAGCATCGAGAAGAGCGACCGTGAACTGCCCGCCCTGGAGCGGCTGCTGACCAAGCGGACCGGCCGGGCCAAGGCCGTCCTGCTGAACAGCCGGACCGGGGCCCTGCACGCGGCCCTGGCCGGCCAGGGCATCGGCCACGGCGACACCGTCGCCCTGGCCGGGCCGGACGAGGCCACCACGGCCTTCCTGGCCTGGCTCGGCGTCACCGTCGAGGGGCAGGCCCCGGCCGCCTTCGACCTCGTCTCGCTGACCCCCGAGAACGCCGGCCGGCTGGACGAGCTGACCGCCGAAGCCACCGCCCCCGCGCTGGTGGTGGACCTGAGCGGGCTCGGCTTCGGCCCGGCCGCCGCCGTGCTCACCGACGACGAGCGGCTCTGGGCCCGGGCCGAGCGGCTGAAGATCTTCGGCGCCTACGACCTGCGCACCATGTGGACCCAGCAGGAGGCCGACGAGGACCTGGTGCCGGGGGTGCAGTTCAACTACCGGCTGAGCCCCCTGGTGGCCGGTTGCGTACGGATGGCCCTGACCCACGCGGCTCGCCCCGCCGCCGCAAGCTCCGGAGCACGCTGATGATCACCGACTTCCCGAACTCGCCCCTGCCCCTGCCCACCGAAGCCGACCTCGCCGACGAGCTCGCCGCCCTCGGCGGCGGCGCGATGATCCCCAAGGCCCAGCGCCGCACGCTCTTCCCGATCATCACCAAGGAAGACGTCTTCAACCTGATGCTCGCCCAGCGGCAGTCGTCCGACAAGGTCGTGGCCGACTTCGCCGAGGCGTACCGCGCCTACGTCGGCGCCGAGTACGCCCTGCCCACCGCCAGCGGCACCTCCAGCCTGCACATGGCCCTGGTCGGCGCTGGCGTGCAGCCCGGTGACGAGGTGATCGTCCCGGCGTTCACCTTCATCGCCACCGCGCAGGCCGTGGTCGCCGCCCACGCGATCCCGGTGTTCGTCGACATCGACCCGGACACCTACTGCATGGACCCGCGGGCCGCGGCCGCCGCGATCACCCCCCGGACCAGGGCGCTCATGCCGGTGCACGTCCACGGCCTGCCCGCCGACGTGCCGGCCCTGCGCGCCTTGGCCGACCAGCACGGCATCGCCCTCGTCGAGGACGCCTCGCACGCCCACTCCGCGAAGATCGGCGACCGGGTGGCCGGCTCCTTCGGCGACGCCGCCGGCCAGAGCCTGATGGCCGACAAGAACTTCCCGCTCGGCGGCGAGGGCGGCATCGCCTTCTACGCCACCGAGGAGGCGTACGGCCGGGCGGTCGCCTACCTGGAGCGCCACGCCATCGACTACGGCATGTCCTGGGTGGCCGCCGCCTTCGGCACCAGCCAGCTGGCCCGGCTGCCGTACTACGACGAGATCCGGGCCCGCAACGCCGCCCTGCTCGGCGAGGCCCTGGCGGGGACCGGCCTGTTCACGCCGCCGCACGTCCCGGACGGGCACGTGCACGCGTACAACATGTACCGGACCACCCTGCACCCGGAGGCCGTCGGCCTGGAGGACCTGCCGGTGCACGCCGTCAAGGAGGCGGTGCACGAGCTGCTGGTCGCCGAGGGCGTGCCGGCCCGCGAGTGGCAGAACACCCCGATCCCGTGCCACCTGCCGTTCCGGCACCGCGACGGCTTCGGCAACGGCTACCCGTTCTCGCTCAACCCGGACGCCGTGCGCGACCACCGCCCGGAGGACTTCCCGGTCACCCTGGGCATGCTCGACAGCACCCTGGTGCTCTGCCGCGAGCTGCGCTCCCCGGTCGAGTACGAGCGGATCCTGCGCTACGCGGACGCCTTCCGGAAGGTCGCCCGGCGCCCGGACGCCATCCGCAAGCTCGTCGAGAGCGGCGACTACCGCCGTCCGTGGGAGAAGGCGGCCCGCCTTGGCTGACCAGAAGATCCGCGTCGCCGTCATCGGCGCGAGCGGCTACACCGGTGGCGAGGTCATCCGGCTGCTGCTCGAACACCCCGGGGTGGAGCTCGCGTTCCTCTCCGCGGAGCGCAACGCCGGTGCCACGGTGGGCAGCGTCCACCCGTGGCTGCGCAACCACCCCAGGGCCGGCTCGCTGACGCTCCGGCCGCTGGCGCAGCTCGCCGAGGCCGGCCCCGTCGACGTCGCCTTCGGCTGCCTGCCGACCGGCACCCTGCCGGAGCAGCTGCCGCTGATCGCCGACAACGCCAAGCGGGTGCTCAACCTGGGCGGCGACTTCCGGCTCCGCGACGGCGACGACGTCCGCACCCACTACCCGAGGACGGCCGCGAACCCTCCGAGCGAGGATTTCGCCTACTACATACCGGAGTTGAGCCCCGAGGTCCCGCAGGAGCGGTTCATCAGCCTGCCCGGCTGCATGGCCGTCACCACCATCTACGCGCTCTACCCGATGTTCGCCGCCTCGCTCGCGACCGACCGGGTCGTGGTCGACGCCAAGACCGGCTCCACCGGGAGCGGTCGCGGCGGCGGCGAGCCGCACGCCGAGCGCAGCGGCAACATCCGGGTGCACAAGCTGCACGGGCACCGGCACGCCCCGGAGGTCCAGCAGGCGATCGCCGACCTGACCGGCGCCGCCGTGGACCTGCGGTTCTCCACCCACAGCCTGGACGTGTCGCGCGGCATCATGGTCACCGCGTACACCGAACTGCGGGACGGCGTCACGGCGTTGGACGTCAAGCGGGCCTACGCCAAGGCGTACCTCGGCAAGCCCTTCGTCCGGGTCCGGCCGGCCCCCAAGGCGGCGCAGGACTTCCCGATGCTCAAGGCGGTCGTCGGCTCGAACGTCGCCGAGGTGGCGGTCGCGGTGCGCGGCGACCAGTGCGTCGCGGTGGCGGCCCTGGACAACCTGGTCAAGGGCGCGGCCGGCCAGGCGATCCAGGCGATGAACCTGATCTCCGGCCTGGACGAGACGACCGGACTGCCCACCACGGCGGTGTCGCCGTGAGCCGTCCGCTGTACGTGATCAAGGTCGGCAGCGCCACGCTCGACCACGGCACGATCCACAAGGAGCTGGCCGACCTGGTGGCCCGGGGCGCCCGGGTGCTCCTGGTCGCCGGCGGTGCCACCGGCATCGAGGCCCACTACCGCGCGATCGCCCGCCCGATGCCGCAGCTGCGGCTCGCCAACGGCGACGAGGTGCGCTACTGCCCGCCCGAGGAGATGACCCACCTGGTCGACGCCTACGAGCGGGTCACCCTGCCCGCCGTGGAGCGGGAGGCCCGGGCCCTCGGGCTCGGCGTCTTCACCGCCGTCGCGGCGCGCGGCGCCCTGGTGACCGGCCGGGCCAACCGGCCGCTCAAGGCGCTGTCCGCCGAGGGCCGGCCGATCGTGGTCCGCGACCACCGGGCCGGCGTGCCCGCCCAGGTGGACACCGCCCGGCTGAACGCCCTGCTCGACACGTACGACCTGGTCTGCCTGTCCGCGCCGGTCGCCGACCCGGACGGCGGCGCCCCGCTCAACGTGGACGCCGACGTGCTCGCGGCGGTCCTCGCCAACGCGCTGGACGCCGACCACCTGCGGCTGGTCACCGGCACCGCCGGACTGCTGACGGACAAGGACGACCCGCGCTCCACGCTGGCCGACGCCTACCCGGGCGACGGAGCGCGGTACGCCGCGGGGCGCATGCGGCAGAAGGTCCGCGCGGCCGAGATCGCCCTGGAGGGCAGCGCCGACGTGGCCATCACCGGGCCGCACACCATGTCCGAGCCGGCCAACTGGACCAGGTTCTGGCGGGTGCGCGAGCCCTCCGCCGACCTGAGCCTGCTGACCCGGGTGGTCTCGGTGCCCTCGGTCTCCGGCGACGAGGCCGAACTCGCCACCCTGCTGGCCGAGTGGTGTCGCGAGCGCGGCATGGACGCCGCCGTCGACGAGGCGGGCAACCTCGTCGCCAGCCGCGGCATCGGGCCCCGGCGGCTGCTCCTCCTCGGCCACCTCGACACCGTGCCGCACCGCTGGCCGGCCGAGTGGCGCGAGGGCGAACTGTGGGGCCGCGGCAGCGTGGACGCCAAGGGCTGCCTGGCCAACTTCCTGGAGGTGCTCGCGCACGCGGACATCCCGGAGGACGGCCAGCTGTGCGTGGTCGGCGCGGTGGAGGAGGAGATCTCCTCCTCCAAGGGCGCGTTCCACGTCCGCGACCACTACCCGGCCGACGCGGTCGTCATCGGCGAGCCCAGCGGTTCGGAGAAGCTGACGCTCGGCTACTTCGGGCTCTTCAAGCTCAAGGTGACCGCCTCGGTGTCCAGCGGCCACTCGGCCGGACAGGACGCGGTCTCCGCCCCCGACCTGCTGATCGAGGCGCTCGGCGGCATCCGGACGGCCGTGCTGGCCCACGCGACCGACGCGCTGAGCGCGGTCATCGAGATCAGCAGCCGGACCGGGCGCGAGCACCACCACGCCACCGGGATCCTCAACTTCCGGGTGCCGCCCACGGCCGACCTCGACGCGCTGCGCTCAGCGGCGCTCGACCAGGTCCGGCCCGGGGTGGAGATCGAGGTGCTGCGGGCCACCCCCGGGTACGTCGGAGGCCGCTCCAGCTCCCTGGTCAAGGTCTTCAGCCGGGCCTTCGCGGACACCGGCATCCGGCCCCGCTTCGTCGTGAAGAAGGGCACCTCGGACATGAACACCCTGGCCACCACCTGGCGGGACGTGCCGATGGTCGCGTACGGCCCCGGCGACTCCTCGCTGGACCACACCGACGAGGAGCGGATCGGCGCCATGGAGTACCGCACCGCCCGCTCGCTGCTCGCGGACGCCGTCAACCGGTGGTTCGCCCTGCCCGAGGGGAGCCGTCGATGAGCACCCTGCTCGCCCCGCCGCAGACCGGGGACGACCTGCTGGCCACCCTGGCCGACCGGGCCGTACGGGCCCGCCGGCTGGTGGTCGACATGGCCGCCGGGCCGCGCGGCTGCCACCTCGGCGGCAGCCTGTCCGTCCTGGACATCCTGATCGCCGCGCTGCACCGGGCCTCGGCCGGGGACGGCACGGAGGTCGTGCTCAGCAAGGGCCACGCCGCCGCCGGGCTCTACGCGGCCCTGCACGTCAGCGGCGTCCTCCCGGAGGACCCGACACCGCGCTACGGCCTGGCGGGCGAGCCGTTCACCGGCCACCCGGGCCCCAAGGTCCCGGGCGTGCGCTTCCCCACCGGGAGCCTCGGCCACGGCGTCCCGTACGCCGCCGGCTGGGCGATGGCCCGCCGGATCGGCGGCCGGAGCGGACTCGGTATCGCCGTCGCCGGCGACGGCGAGCTCCAGGAGGGCCTGGTCTGGGAGACCTGCCAGGTCGCGGTGGCCCAGGAGCTGGGCAACTTCGTGCTGGTGGTCGACCGCAACGGCGGCCAGAACGACGGCATGGTGGCCGACATCTCGCCGCTGCCCCGGCTCGCCGAGCGGTTCGCCGCCTTCGGGTTCGAGGTCGCCGAGACCGACGGGCACGACCTGGCGGCGCTCACCGGGCTGCTCGCCGGGGACCGGGCCGGGGCCCGCAGGCCGCTGGCCGTCATCGCGAACACCGTCAAGGGGAAGGGCGTGCCCGCCGTGGAGGGCAAGGCCGGCTCCCACTACGTGACCATCGACGCCACGCGCGCCGCCAAGTGGAAGCGAGCGATCCGATGACCCTCTCGGGCCGTGACGCCTACCGCGACGAGCTGACCGGGCTCGCCGCCGAGGACGACACCATCCTCTGCCTGGAGGCGGACCTCGGCGGCAAGGGCCACCCGTTCCAGGCCGCCCACCCCGACCGCTTCTTCAACCTCGGCATCGCCGAGGGCGCCATGGTCGACATGGCGGCGGGCCTCGCCGCGGGCGGGTACAAGCCCTTCGTCAGCACCTTCGCGCCCTTCGCGGCGCTGCGCGCGGCGGAGAGCCTCAAGCTGACGCTGGGCTACCTGAACGCCGGGGTCACCGTGGTGGCGCCGTACGCGGGCGTCTCCGGCGCCTGGTTCGGCACCACCCACCACTGCCTGGAGGACCTCGCCGTCCTGCGCAGCATCCCGGGCGTGGTCATCGCCGCCCCCTACGGGGAGGCGGAGATGCGCGCGGTGGTCCGCGAGGCCGTGCGCTCCGGCCGGCCGCACTACATCCGCACCGGGCGCAACGCCCAGTACCGCTCGCTCGACCGGGAGGGCGAGCGGGCGCCGCTGGTCACCTGGGAGTCCCGGGCCGAGCCGGGCGAGGTCTGCCTGGTGTCGGTCGGCGAGGAGGGCACCCGACTGGCGCTGGCCGCGCGGGAGGCCCGCCCCGGCACCGGCCACGCCCACCTGGTCTACCTGGACCACCCGAACCTGGCCCGCGCCGCGGCCGAACTCTCCCGCCACCACCGGCGGTTCGTCGTGGTCGAGGAGCACCGCGCCCAGGGCGGGGCGGCCGAGGCCCTCGCGCTGCTGATGCCCGGGTGCGAGGTCACCGCGGCGAGCGCGGACCTGACCTGGCCGTCCACCGGCGGCGACCACGAGGAGGTCATGGCCGCGGTCGGGCTCACGCTGCCCGCCGTGCTCGCCGCGGTGGCCCGGGCCGGCGGCGCCGGCCGGCTGCCGGCCGCCTCCGGAGCCTGCGTCCGCTGAGCCGCCGGGGCCCGCGTCCGCCGCGCCCCCGCCCCCCGTCATCCCCTGATCCGCCACAGTCCGACAAGGAGCACAGCCATGCACATCCTCATGATCGAGTGCAACCCGAACGGGATCGCCGGTATCGCGAACGCCCTGGAACTGGGCCACGACGTCACCCTGGTCTCGGTCGACCCCGACTTCTACCTCAGCGTCTCGCCGCTGACCGAGGCCGCCTACGCCCACCCGAACTGCCAGGTCGTCAAGAGCGAGCAGGCCTTCTCCCTCGACGAGCTGACCGACCTGGCGCGGCGGCTGCACGAGGCCAAGCCGATCCACGGCGTCACCACGTACAGCGAGTACCACACCGTGCACACCGCCGCCGTCGCCGAGGCGCTCGGCCTGCCCGGCATGAGCGTCGACGGCGCCCGCAACGCCCGGCACAAGCACCTGACCCGCACCACCCTGGCCGGCACCGGCATCCGCCAGCCGCGCTTCGCGGTGGCCACCGACCCGGCCGAGGTGGAGGCCGCCGTCCGCGAGGTCGGCTTCCCCTGCGTGGCCAAGCCCTCCGACGGCACCGCCAGCCTCCACGTCCTGCACCTCAAGGACGAGGCGGACCTGCGCGAGTACCTCGCCGAGCTGGCCCAGGTCGCCGACTACGGGCGCGGCGTCGTGCGCATCCCGGAGATCGTCATCGAGGAGTTCGTCACCGGCGAGCTGATCTCCGTCGAGTCCTGCGTGCTCGCCGGGGGAGAGGTGGTCAACCTCGGCCTGACCGACCGCTCGCTCAGCGGGTTCCCGTACTTCATCGAGATGGGCCTCACCTACTTCAGCGGCCACCCGCTCCAGGAGGAGCTGTTCGCCGCCACCACCGCCGTGCTGAACGGGCTCGGCGTGGACTTCGGCTTCATCCACACCGAGTGGCTGCTCGGCCCGGACGGCCCGGTGCTGTGCGAGGTCAACGGCCGCCTGGCCGGCGGGATCGTGCCGACCCTGATGGAGATCACCTCCGGCGTGGACCCGTACCTGGAGGTCATCCGCCAGGCCCTCGGCGAGCGGCCCGAGCTGGCCTTCCCCCGCGAGACCACGGCCAGCGGCCACTGGTTCGGCTCCCCGGTCGCCGGGACGGTCGAGGCGATCGGCTTCGACGCCCTCACCGACCTGCCCGGCTTCCACAGCGCCCTCGGCTACAAGAAGCCCGGCACGGCCGTGAACCGGCTGTCCCGCAGCAACTTCGACTGGATCGGCCACATCATCTTCACCGGCGGCGACCGGGACGAGGCCGCCAAGCGCTGCCAGGACGGCCTGGACCGCATCGACCTGCGCCTGTCGGTCGAGGTGGCCCGGTGAGCGCGGCCACCCCCGAGCAGCGGCGGCCCGCCGTACTGTCGGGCGTGGCCGTCCCCGCCCTGGACGCCGAGGCGCTGTTCGACGTGACCGTCGAGGACGGGGTCTTCACCCGGATCGAGCCCTCGGGCACCCGTCGCGGCGAGGAGCCGGAGCTGTGGCCCGGCTACACCGAGACCCACGCCCACATCGCCCTGCCCGCCAACTTCGACGACACCGCCGAGGACCCGCGGATCATCGCCCTCCAGTACCTCTACCACGGCGTCACCCACGTGGTGGACATGTTCGGCTACCCGATGGTGGCCGACGCCTGGGAGGCCGGCCGGGCCGCTTCGGACCTGCCGTACCCCGAACTGGTCCACTGCGGCTACGCGGTGACGGCGATGACCAACGCGGCGGGCCTCTCCGGCCACGGCGTGGAGTTCCCGACCCCGGTGTACATGCTCGCGGTCGAGGCCGACCTCGACCAGGCGCTGCGCAACAACGCCGAGCGCGGCGCGACCTTCCTCAAGGTCATGTTCACCGACGGCACCGAGCAGCCGGGCTCCAAGGTGCGCTTCTCCCGGCTGTCGGAGCGGGTGCTGCGGTTCACCGCGCGGATCGCCGCCGAGCGCGGCATCACCGCGGTGATCGACTGCAACACCCTGGAGGAGACCCGCTGGGCCTACGACTGCGGCTTCCGGCTCTTCGCCCACACCGTCCGCGACCGCACCCTCGGCGACGCCGAGTGGAAGGACCTGGCCGGCGCCCGGTTCGTCTCCACCCTCTCCGGGCTGCGCCCGATGGTCATGACGGCCGACGACTTCCTCGCCGCGTACGGCCGCGAGGGCTTCGCCGAGACCCAGGACGTCCGCAACCTGGACGCCGTCCGCGGCCTGGAGCAGCCGTACGGGATCACCTACGGCCTCCAGGAGACCCGAACCGGCGCGCTGGGCGACATGCGCCGCAACGCGCTGGCCGCGCTGCGCGAGGGCAACCTGCTGGTCGGCACCGACTCGGGCAACACCGGTGCCTACCACGGCTACTCCCTGCTCGGCGAGCTCGACCTGCTGCGCGGGGACGACCCCTCGCTCGCCGACGCGCTGCGCCACCAGGCCACCGTCGGCGGCCGGCGCTACTTCGACGAGCTGCGCGGCGAGTCCGGCGCCGCCCACCCGATCAGCGTCGGGGCGCCGGCCACCTACAACCTGCACGCCCCGGGCCGGCCGCTCTCCGCGCTGCCCACCGCCACCGTCGTGCGGGGGACACCGATCGACCGCCAGGCGGTCGCCCGGGCCATCGCCGGGCTCCGCGCCGCCGCGGCGGCCGGCACGACGACGCACGACACGAAGGAGGGGGCGGCCCTGTGACCGTCGACCGCAAGCGGGCGCTGATCGGCGTCAACGCCGGCATCCTGCTCGCCAACACCGGCAGCTACATCTGGTTCCCCGTGCTGGTGGCCTCGCTCGGCGGGGTGGACAGCGGCTTCTGGGCCGGCGTCGTGATGGCCATGACGTACGTCGGGCGGCTGCTCGCCACCTTCTTCTACGAGGGCGTGGCGCTGCGCATCGGCATCCGCGGTGCGGTCTTCCTCGGTACCGCCCTGGAGGCGGTGGCGCTGGGCCTGATGGGCTTCGGCACCGGGGTGCTGGTCTACGCCGTGCTCGCCTTCTTCATCGGCTTCGGCTCCGGCACCTCCTTCCCCGGCCTGAAGAACGTCCTCGCCTCCTACCCCGACGACGAGCGCCCCAAGGCCTTCTCGACCTTCCAGATGGCCGGTCAGGTGGGCGTGTTCGGCGGCGCCATGCTGGGCGCCGTGCTCGCCGACGTCGAACTGCGCACCCTGTTCTCGGTGGTGTTCGCGATCTTCCTCGCGTTCTGCCTGGCGGCCTCGTCCTTCATCCCCCGGGACGGCTTCCAGCCCCCGGCGCCGGTGGAGCCCGGGGGCGGGGCGGCGGCCCGCAAGCCGCTGTTCTCCACCGCGGTGTTCAAGGGCATCGACATCCGGGGCGCCACCCGCTACTTCCTGCTGTCGGCGGTGTTCTGGTTCCTGTCGATCGGCTTCATCGTCGGCATCCCGCTGCACATGGAGCGGTACGTGCCGCAGTGGGCGCCGTCCTCGCCGTTCTGGATCACCGGGCTGAGCATCCTGGTGCTCCAGTACCCGGTGTTCAAGTTCCTGATCGGCCGGTTCAGCCCGGCCGTGGTGATGGCGATCGGCCTCACCGGCATGACGGTGGCGTTCACCGCCCTCGGCGCGGGGCGCGGCGCGGCCTGGGTGGTGGTCGGGGCACTGACGGTGGTGCTGGGCGAGATCCTCTTCGTGCCGTCCTTCGACATGTGGATCGCCCGCAAGGTCCCCGAGCGCCAACTCGCCAAGGCGATGGGGGCGATGCACTTCTTCCGCAGCGCCGGGAACATGGCCGGCTCGGTGCTCGCCGGTGTGCTGTTCGACCTGTCGCGCTCCGCCGGGGTGCCGGGCGCGAACTGGTACGTCGACGCGGTGGTGGCCGCCGGCTGCGCGGTGGTCTGCCTGGTGGGCCGGGCGGAGGGCACCGAGGCCGCGGCGGCCCAGGAGGCGGAGGCGGGCACCTCGGACGCCGTGGGCGCCGCGTCCGCCTGACAGAACCCGAGCGGTCGCGCGTCGCGGGGCCGCGGACGGAACGAGAGAGAAAGAGACAGGAAAGAGCAGATGGCAGACATTTGCGTCATCGGCGGGACCCGCTACTTCGGCAAGCTGCTGGTGCGCCGGCTGCTGGCGGCCGGCCACCGCGTCACCCTCGTCACCCGCGGCCGGACCCCGGACCCGTTCGGGGACTCCGTCCGGCGGCTGCGCGCGGACGTCAACCGTCCCGGCGAGCTGGCCGAGGCGGTCGCCGGGGAGCGGTTCGACGCCGTGGTGCACCAGATGTGCTACACCCCCAACGCCGCCGTGGAGGCCTGCGAGGCCTTCGGGGACCGGGCCGGGAAGCTGGTGCTGACCAGCACCATCGAGGTCTACAACCGGGACACCTTCCGCGGGCCGGTCGCCGCACCGGAGTTCGGCGCGCTCGCCCGCGAGGAGGAGCTCGACCCGGCCGGCTACCCGTACGACCTCACCCTGCCCTGGCAGGACGACGACTACCTGGAGGCCAACTACGGCGAGGGCAAGCGCCAGGCCGAGGCCGCGGTGACCGACCGCGCCCGGGTACCGGTGCTGCTGGCCCGGGTGGCCCACGTGCTGGCCGAGGAGGGCGACTTCACCGGCCGCTACCGCTTCCACGTCGACCGGATCCGGGACGGGCGGCCGATCGTGGCCCACGCCGGGCCGGGCCGGACCTCGCTGGTGCGGGCCGAGGACGCGGCCGGCTTCCTCGCCTGGGCGGCCGTGAACGAGGTGACCGGCGCGGTCAACGTGGCCTCCCCGGACACCGCCGACGTCTACGATGTCGTTGCCTCGGTGGAGGGGGCGACCGGGCTGACGGCCCAGGTCATCGAGAAGGAGGACCCGGCGGGCGACCCCGACCTGTCCCCGTTCTCCTGCCCGGCCGACTTCGCGATGTCGGCCGACCGGGCCGCCTCGCTCGGCTACCGGTTCACCCCCATCGCCGAGTGGCTGCCCGCGCTCGGCCGGGCCGCCGCCGCCGACACCGATCCCACCACCGCCAAGGAGCAGTGATGTTCGACCTCATCGTCATCGTCAGGGTCACCGAGCCGGACGGCGTCCCGGCGGTCGCCGACGCCCTGGCCCGGATGCGGCCGCTGTGCCTCGCCGAGGACGGCTGCGTCAGCTGGGAGGCGTACCACTCGCAGGACGACCCGGGCCGCTTCGTCCTGGTGGAGCGCTGGGCGACCCGGGAGGCCTGGGAGGCGCACGACGGCGGCGACGCGATCCAGAAGGTCTACATCCCGGACATCCTGCCGCGGGTCGAGCGCGAGGTGCACCCCAGCGTTCCGGTCTCCGTGAGCGCCGGCTGAGCACCGGCTGAGTGCACCGGCCGCGCCGGAGAACGGCCGTGGGCCCCGGCCCGCCCCTGGTTTCCAGGAGCGGGCCGGGGCCCACGGCCTTTACCGCGTACGGCTGTCGCGGCGCGGTCGGTGCGGCGTACGGCGGCCCGTCAGATCCGGTCGCAGGCCTGCGCCCGCAGCGCGCGGGCCAGGTCGTCCCGGCGCTCCAGCACCAGGCGGCGCAGCGCCGGCGCGGCCTGCGGGTGCCCGGCCAGCCAGCCGTCGGCCTCGGCCAGGGTCTGCTCGGAGGCCTGGGCGAGCGGGAAGAAGCCGCCGACGATCCGGATCGCGATCTCGATGGTCCGGTCGGCCCAGACCCGCTCCAGCAGCTTGAAGTACGGCGCCGCGTAGAGGGCCGTCAGGTCGCGCTGGGAGGGGATCGAGAAGCCCCCGGTGTTGGCCTCGACCAGGGCGCTCGGCAGCTCGTCCGAGTCGATGACGGCCGACCAGGCGGCGGCCTTGGCCTCCGCGGTGGGCCGGGCGGCCAGGCACTGGGTGTGGTGCCGCTTGCCGCTCGCGGTGTTGTCGGCGGCCAGCTCGGCGTCGAGCTCCTCGTCGGCGGCCTGGCCGGCCGCGGCCAGCGCCAGCCACAGCGACCAGCGCAGGTCCTGGTCGACCTCCAGGCCGTCGATCCGGGCGCTGCCGGACAGCAGGCCGCGGACCAGGCCGAGGTGCTCGGCGCCGCCCGCGGTCTGGGCGAGGAAGCGGGCCCAGGCCAGCTGGTGGTCGCTGCCGGGGACGGCCTCGCGCAGCTCGCGCAGGGCGCCGTCGGCGAGCAGCCGGCCGCCCTCGCCGCGCCAGGCCGGGTCGGCGTACAGGTCGACGGCGGTCTTGGCCTGGGCGTGCAGCGACTGGAGCACGCCGATGTTGCCCTCCTGGCCGGCGAAGCGCAGCACCAGGGCGACGTAGTCGCGGGCCGGCATCAGGCCGTCCCGGGTGAGGTTCCAGACCGCGGACCAGGTCAGCGCCCGGGCCAGCTCGTCGCGGATCTCGCCGAGGCCGGCCCGCAGGTTCTCCAGCGACTCCTCGTCGAAGCGGATCTTGCAGTAGGTCAGGTCGTCGTCGTTGAGCAGCACCAGCGCCGGGCGGGGCAGGCCGGCGGCCTCGGTGACGACGGTCCGGGCGCCGGTGACGTCCAGCTCGATCCGCCCGGTGCGCACCAGGGCGCCGTCCGCGTCCCGGTCGTACAGGCCGACCGCGATCCGGTGCGGGCGCAGCACGTCGCCGTCCTGGAGCACGGCCAGCTCGGTGATCCGGCCCTCGGCGTCGGTGGTGACCTGCGGGGTGAGCGCGTTGACCCCGGAGGTCTGCAGCCAGGCGGCGGCCCAGGCCTTGAGGTCGCGGCCGCTGGTCTCCTCCAGCACCTCCAGCAGGTCGCCCAGCTCGGTGTTGCCGAAGGCGTGGCGCTTGAAGTAGCGGCGGGCGCCCTCGAAGAACGCCTCCGAACCGACGTACGCCACCAGCTGCTTGAGGACGGAGGCGCCCTTGGCGTAGGTGATCCCGTCGAAGTTGAGCTTGGCGTCCTCCAGGTCCCGGATGTCCGCGGTGATCGGGTGGGTGGTGGGGAACTGGTCCTGCCGGTAGGCCCAGGCCTTGCGCTGGTTGGCGAAGGTGACCCAGGCCGAGGAGTAGCGGGTGCGGGCGCCGATCAGGCCGTAGGAGCCCATGAAGTCGGCGAAGGACTCCTTCAGCCACAGGTCGTCCCACCAGCGCATGGTGACCAGGTCGCCGAACCACATGTGCGCCATCTCGTGCAGGATGACGTTGGCCCGGGCCTCGTACGCGGCGTCGGTGACCTTCGAGCGGAAGACGTACTCCTCGCGGAAGGTGACGCAGCCGGGGTTCTCCATCGCGCCGATGTTGTACTCGGGGACGAAGGCCTGGTCGTACTTGCCGAAGGGGTACGGGTAGTCGAACTGCTCGTGGAAGAAGTCGAGTCCGAGCTTGGTGACGCCGAGGATCTCGTCCGCGTCGAAGTACGGGGCCAGCGACTTGCGGCACATCGCGGAGAGCGGGATCTCCAGCGCGGTGCCGTCGGCCAGTTCGCGGCGGTAGTGGTCGCGGGCGACGTGGTACGGGCCGGCGACGACGGCGGTGAGGTAGGTGGAGATCGGCCTGGTCGGCGCGAACTCCCAGGTGCGGGCGCCGTCCTGCTCGGTGACGTCCTCGTGCGGGGCGTTGGAGCGCACGTCCCAGGCGGCCGGGGCGGTCACGGTGAAGGTGAACGGGGCCTTCAGGTCGGGCTGCTCGAAGTTCGCGAACACCCGGCGGGCGTCGGCCGGCTCGTAGTGGGTGTAGAGGTAGGTCTCGCCGTCCACCGGGTCGACGAAGCGGTGCAGGCCCTCGCCGGTGCGGCTGTAGGCGCAGTCCGCCTCGACGGTCAGCACGTTCTCGGCGGCCAGGCCGTCGACGTGCACCCGGGCGCCGTCGTAGGCGGTGGCCGGGTCGAGGGCGCGGCCGTTGAGGGTGACCGAGCGGACGGCGGGGGCGAGCAGGTCGAGGAAGGTGTCCGCACCGGGCTGGGAGCAGCGGAAGGTGACGGTGGTGGTGGAGCGGAAGGTGCCGGCCTCCCGGTCCGGGGCCGAGGTCACGTCCAGCCGGACCTGGTAGCCGTCCACGGCCAGGATGCTGGCCCGCTGCTGCGCCTCGTCGCGGCTGAGGTTCTTGCCCGGCACGGCGGTACTCCTTTGTCCGGCTCGCACGGTGGTGCGCCTGTGGGTGGTGCGGTCTCGGCGCGGGGTGTGCCCCGCGCACGCGGGGTCATCCTTTCACGCCCCGCGGCGTCAGTACCATTGCACAGGCCGCCGCGTTCGCACCGGAATCAGCGGTGCGGGGCGGGTGTTGGCGTTCCCGGGGCGGAACTCCTCCGTGTCCCGGACCACCTCACGAAGGGCACCCGCAGTGACGACTGCCGCTGAGCGCAAGACCGCCGACTTCTGGTTCGACCCGGCCTGTCCGTGGGCGTGGATGACCTCCCGCTGGCTGATCGAGGTCCAGCAGGTGCGTCCGGTCGACGTGCGCTGGCACGTGATGAGCCTGTCGGTGCTCAACGAGCACCGGGACCTCCCGGAGAACTACCGGGAGCTGCTGGACAACGCCTGGGGCGCGGTGCGGGTCTGCGTCGCCGCCGCCGAGCAGCACGGGCCGGAGGTGCTCGGACGGCTCTACACGGAGCTGGGCGTGCGCTTCCACAACCAGGGCCTGCCGCAGAACCGGGAGACCGTCGAGGCCGCCCTGGTGGCCGCGGGCCTGCCCGCCGAGCTGGCCGGCGCGGCCGACACGGACGCGTACGACGAGGCCCTGCGCGCCTCGCACCAGGAGGGCATCACCCTGGTCGGCGAGGACGTCGGCACCCCGGTGATCGCGGTCGAGGGCGCGGACGGCGAGCGGGTGGCCTTCTTCGGCCCGGTGGTCACCCCCGCCCCGAAGGGCGAGGCCGCGGCCCGGCTGTGGGACGGCACCCTGCTGGTGGCCTCCACCCCGGGCTTCTACGAGATCAAGCGCACCCGTACGGCCGGCCCGTCCTTCGAGTAACGGCGCCGGACACGCGGCAGGGCCCGGTACCGCTCGGTACCGGGCCCTGCCGCGTGCGCGGGGAGGTCAGCGGAGCGCGGCGGCGTCCCGGCGCTGCTTGAGCAGCCCGGCGACGGTGAGCGCCGCGACCAGCACGCCGGCCGCGTACAGCTGCTGGCGGTTGCCGTCGGTGGTGGTCATCAGGGCGAGGATGCCGGCCACGGCGGCCATCGCGATCCAGGTCAGGTACGGGTAGCCCCACATCTTCACGGTGAGCAGCTCGGGGGCCTCGCGCTCCAGCCGGCGGCGCATCCGCAGCTGGACCACGCAGATGAACAGCCAGACCACCAGGATCGCCACGCCGGTGGTGTTCATCAGCCAGGTGAACACGGTGTCCGGCCAGAACTTGGCGGCCAGCACGGCGCCGAAGCCGAACAGACAGGAGGCCAGGACGGCTCTGCGCGGCACCCCGCCGCCGACCTTGGCCAGCGCCTTGGGGCCCTGGCCGCGGCCGACCAGCGAGTACGCCATCCGGGAGGCGCCGTAGATGTTGGCGTTCATCGCGGACAGCAGCGCGACCAGCACCACCACCTGCATGATCAGTCCGGCGGCGGGCACCCCGAGGTGGCTCAGCACGGTGACGTACGGGCCGTCCGCGACGACCTTCGGGTCCTTCCAGGAGACCAGGGTGACCACCAGGGCCATCGAGCCGATGTAGAAGATCGCGATCCGCCACACCGCGGTGCGCACGGCGTTGGCGACGTTCTTCTTGGGGTCGTCGGACTCGGCGGCGGCGATGGTCACGGTCTCCAGACCGCCGTACGCGAAGACCGAGGCGAGCAGGCCGACGATCAGCCCGCTGACGCCGTTGGGCAGGAAGCCGCCCTCGCCGGTGAGGTTGTGCGCGCCGGGGGCGCCGGGGCCGATCACCCCGGCGATGCCGAGCCCGCCGAGGACCAGGAAGGCGATGATCGCGGTGATCTTGATGGCGGCGAACCAGAACTCGAACTCGCCGAAGTTCTTCACCGCGGTGAGGTTGCTGGCGCAGAAGAAGGCCATGAACAGGGCGACCCAGACCCAGGCGGAGACGCCGGGTATCCAGCCGTTGACGATCTTCCCGGCGGCGGTGGCCTCGGCGGCGACGCCGCAGCAGAGCATCACCCAGTACATCCAGCCGGCCGTGATCCCGGCCCAGGGGCCGATCTCCTTCTCGGCGTGCACCGAGAACGAGCCGGAGGCGGGGCGGGCGGCGGACATCTCACCGAGCATCCGCATGATCAGCATGACCAGGAGGCCGGAGAGCACGAACGCCAGGATGATCGCCGGGCCGGCGGCCGCGATGCCGGTGCCGGAGCCGACGAAGAGGCCGGCGCCGATCACGCCGCCGAGGGCGATCATGGACAGGTGGCGCTGCTTCAGGCCGTGGGTGAGCTGCTGGCCACCCGGCGCCGGGGCCGCGGCCGGTCGGGTGCCGTCGGGGGTCCCGGGCGCCGGAGGGGCGGAAGTGGGGGCCATAGGGGTGGTTCCAGACTGTGCGGTATGCGACATGAGCTGTCCAATATCCGGCGCCGCCGCTGTCCATGCCAAAGATGATCGGTTCGGGCCCAGTATGCGGACCATGCCGAAACCCAAAGTGATCATGTTGTGACCAGGGGTTGTCCCGAGCCGGTTCCGACAACGCCCGAGGGCGGGGGTTTGTCCGAAACCGTGCCGTTCGCCCAGTGGATCACCGCGTAGGTTCACAGGTGTTCACTCACCTGGACTCTCACGGAGGAGCCCCGATGGCCACTGCCACCACCCCGATACCGCGCCGCGCCGTCCTCGCCGACCTGCTGCCCGCCGCCTCCACCCGCCTCGGCGCCCAGGCCCGCGACCTGGCCCTGGTGGCCGGCGGCGCCGCGCTGACCGGCGTGGCCGCCCAGCTGTCGGTCAACGTCCCCGGCTCGCCGGTCCCGGTCACCGGCCAGACCTTCGCCGCCCTGCTGGTCGGCACCGCGCTCGGCACCCGCCGCGGCGCCGCCTCGCTGGTGCTGTACCTGCTGGCCGGCATGGCGGGCCTGCCCTGGTTCACCGGCGGCGCCACCGGCTGGGCGTTCCCGACCTTCGGCTACGTGCTCGGCTTCGTCGTCGCCGCCGCCCTGACCGGTGCGCTGGCCCGCCGCGGCGCCGACCGCACCCCGGTCGACACCGCCGTCACCATGGTCCTCGGCAGCCTCGCCATCTACGCGGTCGGCGTCCCGTACCTCGCCCTGTCGCTGCACGTCCCGCTCGCCCGCGCCGCCGAGCTCGGCCTCTACCCGTACCTGGTCGGCGACGCCCTCAAGGCCGCCCTCGCCGCCGGCGCCCTGCCGCTGGCCTGGAAGCTGCTCGGCCGGCGCTGACCACCCCCGCCGCGCCGACCGCTCCCCGCCGGCGCCCCCGTTGTCGGGCCCGGGCGCACGCGCATGCCACACTCATGGCATGCGCGTGTACCTGGGCTCAGACCATGCCGGATACGAACTGAAGAACCACCTCGTGGAGTGGCTCAAGGGGGCCGGCCACGAGCCGGTCGACTGCGGGCCGCACATCTACGACGCCGAGGACGACTACCCGCCGTTCTGCCTGCGCGCCGCCGAGCGCACCGCCGCCGACGAGGACGCCCTGGGCATCGTCATCGGCGGCTCGGGCAACGGCGAGGCGATCGCCGCCAACAAGGTCAAGGGCGTCCGGGCCGCGCTGGCCTGGAGCGCGCAGACCGCCGAGCTCGGCCGTCAGCACAACAACGCCAACGTGATCTCCATCGGCGGCCGCATGCACACGGTCGAGGAGGCCACCGGCTTCGTCGAGGTCTTCCTCAAGACCCCCTACAGCGGCGAGGCCCGGCACACCCGCCGGATCGAGATGCTGAGCGAGTACGAGACCACCGGCGAGCTCCCGCCGATCCCGGCCCACCACCCGCAGGGCTGATCCCGCCACCCACCCTCTCCGGCGGCCGGCCGCACGCTCCCGTGCGACCGGCCGCCGCCGTCTCCGGGCCCCCGGAAGCGCGTGACGCGCCCGGAACGGCCCCGCGCCGCCTGTGGGATCGGCCACAGGCCCCCGCGCGCCGGAATCCCCGCGCGCGGGGCGCACGCGCCGCCCGCACGGTTCGTACGCCCAACCCGCGCAGGCCTCCTGACGGCACGCCCGCAACCGTTCCGATCGGCCGAAACCCGGTGGACGCCCCGCACTCCGGCACCACCGCCCGCCCCCGTCCCGTCGACGCCGGGCGGTGCCCGTGGATAGGGTCGGACCCCATGGCTGGCAGAGCGCCGGGCACACCGCCCCAGACGACTGCGACGAGGCCCGGCGCCGCCCCGGCGTCCGAGTCCGTGACGGCCCGGTTGCGCAAGAGGCTCCGCCGGGTCCGCCGAAGGCTGCGCACGGCCGGGGTGGACTACTTCCGCGGCGGCGCCGCCGACTGGCCGGTGCTCTGCGCGCTCGCCCTGCTCGTCCCGCTGCTGATCATGCTCAACATCTGGATCCCCGGCTGGGCCCCGCCCACCTCCCTGGTCCTGCCGATCCTGGCCGGCGCCCTGCTGCTGCGCCCCGGCAGCCTGGTGGTGCTC
The DNA here is from genome assembly GCF_001182915.1 of Kitasatospora sp. MY 5-36. Lineage (NCBI taxonomy): Bacteria > Bacillati > Actinomycetota > Actinomycetes > Kitasatosporales > Streptomycetaceae > Kitasatospora > Kitasatospora sp. MY 5-36. Next base: position 22,266 of record NZ_LFVW01000001.1, on the reverse strand, counting down.
TACGCGCTGGCCGCCCTCGGCCTCTCCTCCGAGTCCGTGATCCACACCGGCCAGCGGGTCGCCAGCAACAACCCCGAGGCGTACCTCTACGGGGTGACCCCGGGCGCGGCCCTGGTGGTCGGCGCCGCCGGCGTGGGCGGCCTGCTGCTCGCCCAGTTCCGGGCCCGGGTCGGCGTGCCCTGGTGGGGCGGCTCCACCATGCTGTTCGACCTGCGCGAGCGGCTGCGGGTGCAGAGCCGGGTGCCCGAGCTGCCGGACGGCTGGCACGCGGACATGGCGCTGCGCCCGGCCGGCGGCCAGTCCTTCTCGGGCGACTTCGTGGTCGCCGCGCGCACCGGCCCCGGCCAGCGGCTGCTGGAGGTGGTCCTCGCGGACGTCTCCGGCAAGGGCATGGACGCCGGCTCCCGCGCCCTGCTGCTCTCCGGCGCCTTCGGCGGCCTGGTCGGCTCGCTGCCCGCGCACGACTTCCTGCCCGCCGCCAACGGCTACCTGCTGCGCCAGTCCTGGGAGGAGGGCTTCGCCACCGCCGTCCACCTGGTGCTGGACCTGGACACCGGCGAGTACGAGCTGCTCTCGGCCGGGCACCTGCCGGGCATGCAGCGGCTGGCCGGGGAGGGGCGCTGGGAGGTGAAGCAGGCCGAGGGCCCGCTGCTGGGGATCTACGACGGCGCCAAGTTCGAGGGCGTGCGCGGCCGGCTGAACCGGGGCGACGTGCTGATGCTGTGCACCGACGGCATGGTCGAGGCGCCGGGCCGGGACCTCGGGGAGGGCATGGACCGGCTGATGGGGGAGGCGGACCGGCTGGTGCCCGGCGGCGGACCCGGCACGGGCGCGGGCGCCGCGGGCGCGCTGATCGAGACGGTCGCCCGGGACATCAACGACGACCGCGCCGTGCTGCTGCTCTGGCGCGACTGACGCCCGCCGACGCCCGCCCGGCCCCCGCTGCCGGGGCACATGCCGGAGGCAGCCGCGGCTGTCAAGCCTGGCAGCTGATCTTCAGCCAAATCGGACGCCCCGTCGACTGACCGGACCACTGGCTTCCGTTACCCGCCCCCGACGGTTTCCCGGCCGCTCAGCACGGCCCCGCCGACGATTCGTCAGGACGGCTCCGCTATCGTCCCGGTCGGCGGAAACTCGTCTCGCATCGCAGGATATCGGCGTTGGGCTGACTTTCAGACCTTTACGCAATCGGCACGGTCGACCACACTGAGTCCGGGCGGGACTGTTCAGGATTCGGGGGATAGGGGGCGTCACGTGCGGCACGACAGACAGCGGTCGACCGCGGGCTCCCTCACCGGCGGTGTGCCGGACGGTCCGCGATTCCGCCTCGGGACCGTCGGACAGGCCGGGGTCCGGCTTTCGCAGGTGCCGCCGGGCGGCGGCACCACGCTATGAAAACGAGGAAGTGAGTCCGGGTGGCACTCTCCGTCTCCGCACTGGTCCTGTTCGCGATCCTGTGCATCATCTTCATCCGCAACAAGCAGATGAAGATCCCGCACGCGATCGTCGCCGCCCTGTTCGGCTTCATGCTGCACGAGACCACGGTCGCGACCTCCATCAACTCCCTGCTGGCCAACCTCGCGCACAGCATCTCCGGCATCACCGGAGGCTGATCCGGCCGGGCCGTCCGCATCCCCGCCGCGGGGCTACCGGCCGGCCCGTCTGGCTTCCCGCCAGCGAGCGAACAGTCCCCGGGGGCGCGCGGCCGCCGGGGCCGGGACACGCATCGGTGCGGGTGCCACGGCACCCGCCGACGTGTGCTGCCCCGACGCCGCCGGCTCGGCCGTCAGCAGGACGAACAGCCGGGCCCAGCACAGCCGTTCACCCCGCGGCCAGTCCAGCGCGCGCAGCGCCGCCGAGGCCGCCTCCGACACCTCGCCGCCCACCCGGACCTCGGCGACGTCGTCCCCCGCCTTGCCGCCCAGGAAGAGCTTGACGCCCACCGGCCCGGTCCCGGTCAACTCCGCGCGCAGCGCGGGCGCGAGCGCCGGCAGCACCCGGTGCTCGGCCAGCCAGCCCGCCAGGTGCTCGTTGCCGAAGCCGAACACCGCGGCCGGCCCCTGCACCGCCCGCCAGCCCGGGAGTTCGGGCAGGGCCGGGCGGTCGGCGTGCACCCCGCGGCCCTCCGCGAACTCGACCAGCACCGGGGCGGTGGTGGTCGCCCACATCTTCACCGCGTTGGCGAGCTTCTCCTCCTCGGTCTTGCCGAGGCCGGCCGCGCAGTCCCACACCACCGGGGCGTCCGCCCGGCCCAGGTGCAGCACGAAGCCGAGGTCCACGTGCCCGGCGCCGTCGTCCCCGGGGTGCTCGCGGACCGCCACCGCCGTGGTGCCGGGGCCGCGGACCACCTCGCCGTCCGGGCGGAACACCTGGCCCAGCCGCGCCATCTCGCGGACCACACAGCGCTGTATGACGGCCAGCCGCTCCTGAGGACCCACCGGGACTCCTCCACCTCGGGAGCGCGCGGATGAGGTCGCGCTCGAACTCCGCTCGAACGCCGCCGAGGCTATCGGCCTGGCAGCCCACCGGGAAACCGTGCGGACCCCGCGGCCCTCCGGTCGCGGAAATGTCCGGCATGCCCCACTTTGGGCAGCGGAACCTGAAGGCCGTCCGCCCGGAGGACCCGCATGCCCCGCAGTACCGCTCCGCCCCCGCCCGTCCTCCTCGCCCCCGGTCCGCCGCCGTTCGGCCCCGCGGACTCCGGACTGGTCGCCGAGATCGAGGCCTACCTCGCCTCGCTGCCCGCCCCCGCGCGCACCCCGGTGCCGTACGTCTGCCCGTACGGCAGCACCGTGCGGCCCTGGCAGGCCGGCCACCCCGAGCCCCGGGCCACCCTGCTCGACCGGGCGCTGGGCCGGCCCGCCCGGCCCGTCCCGGTCGCGGCGGCCGACCACCTCAGGCTCGCCTCCCGCTACATCGGGGCGCACGGCTGGCTCCAGGGCGCGATGTGGGACGAGGCCGGCCGGGTCTGCCTGCTCGGCGCGCAGGCCGCCGTCCTGGCGCACGGCTACGGCACCCCGGCCACCGTGCGCACCGCCCGGGTCCAGCTGATGGAGGTGCTGCACGCCACCGGCCGCCCGGCGCGCTCCCCGGACGAGTACAACGACCGCCCGACCACCCGGGAGGGCGACGTCCACCAGCTGCTGGACCGGGCCGCGGCCCGGGCCGCCCGGCTCGGGCTCTGAGGCCCCCGCGATGCCTCCGGGTGGCCCCCGCGACGCCTCCGGGGGCTTTCCGGGCGGGAAAACGTCGACGGCCCCGGTGTGCTGGGCACACCGGGGCCGGACCGGAGAGCGGGCGACGAGAATCGAACTCGCGTGACTAGTTTGGAAGACTAGGGCTCTACCATTGAGCTACGCCCGCACGACCTTCCCAGCCGTCACCGGCCGGAAGTTCGGGGGACAGCCTACCTGGTCCGGCCGCCCGCGTGCACACCGGATCGCGCACACCCCCTGCGCGCCCGCGCGGTATATCCCGCGTCGCGCCCGGGCGGATTGTGTCGGCGAGCCGCCCAGGCCCGGCGTGTACGCTTCCTCTCGGCACCACGGGGTGTGGCGCAGTTTGGTAGCGCGTCCGCTTTGGGAGCGGAAGGCCGTCGGTTCGAATCCGGTCACCCCGACAGTGCGGCAGGGTCTCGTCCGTAGGGGCGGGGCCCTGTTCTGTCTCGGCGCTCCCGGACGGCGGTACGGTGGCGCCTGGCGTCCGCCTTTGGTGGTACCGGTAGGATGGGGCGCTGGCGGTAGTCCCTGTGGCGTCAACCCAGGTCAACCGCACGAGGGCGAGGAGTCAAGCTCACCGTCCACCCCACGGGAGATGCAGCTCCAACCGCCCATCGCCCGTCTCGTCCGACCCCCCTTCCGGCTCCGTCCGGACGACGGGGACGGGCGGAGACAACCTGACCGCAAGCCCCTAGGAGACCTAACCGTGAAGAGCGCCGTCGAGACTCTGAACCCGACCCGGGTTCGACTCACCGTCGAGGTGCCCTTCGAGGAGCTCAAGCCCAGCCTCGACGCGGCGTACAAGAAGATCAACCAGCAGGTCTCGGTCCCGGGCTTCCGCAAGGGCAAGATCCCGAACCGGGTCATCGACCAGCGCTTCGGCCGTGGCGCCGTGCTGGAGGAGGCCGTCAACGACGCCCTGCCGCGCTTCTACACGCAGGCCGTCGACGAGGGCAAGATCGAGGTCCTCGGACAGCCCGACATCACCAACATCGAGGGTGTCGAGAAGATCGCCGATGGCGGCGACCTGAAGTTCACCGCCGAGGTGGACGTTCGTCCCGAGGTCACCCTGCCGGAGTTCTCCTCCATCGAGGTGACCGTCGACCCGATCGCCGTCTCCGACGAGGACATCGAGAAGTCGCTGGAGCAGCTGCGCGAGCGCTTCTCCTCGGTCAAGGACGTCGAGCGCGCCGCCGCCGCCGGTGACATCGTGGTCGTCGACCTGGTGGCCAAGGTCGACGGCGAGGTGCCGGAGGACGGCACCGCCAACGGCGTCAGCTACGAGATCGGCTCGGGCCGTCTGATCGACGGCATCGACGAGGCCGTCATCGGCCTGTCGGCCGGCGAGGAGAAGACCTTCGAGACCGAGCTCAAGGGTGGCACCCAGGCGGGCAAGACCTCCGAGGTCTCCGTCACCGTCACCGCCGTCCAGGAGAAGGAGCTGCCCGAGCTGGACGACGAGTTCGCCCAGCTGGCCAGCGAGTTCGACACCCTGGAGGACCTGCGCGCCGACTCCCGCAAGCGCCTGGAGCGCATGAAGGAGTACGACCAGGCCACCCAGGCCCAGGAGAAGGTCCTGGACGCGCTGCTCGCGCTGGTTGAGATCGAGTACCCCGAGAAGCTTCTCAAGGACGAGGTCGAGACCCGCAAGCACAACGTGGAGCACCACCAGCTCCAGCCGATGGGCCTCACCATCGACGCGTACCTGGAGACCCAGGGCAAGACCCGCGAGGAGTGGGACGCGGAGATCGAGGAGCAGGCGAAGAAGGGCATCAAGACCCAGTTCGTCCTGGACCAGATCGTCGCCAACGAGGAGCTGGGTGTTAACCAGGAGGAGCTCACCGAGCACCTCATCCGCCGCGCCGCCGGCTCGGGCCTGACCCCGGACCAGTTCGCGCAGCAGGTCGTCCAGGGCGGCCAGGTTCCGCTGCTGGTCGGCGAGGTCGCCCGCGGCAAGGCGCTGGCCACCGTGGTCGAGGCCGCCAAGGTCGTCGACACCGAGGGCAACGAGGTCAACTTCGACGACGAGGACGAGACGGCCGAGACCGTCGAGGCCGCCGCCGAGGAGACCGCCGCCGAGGAGAAGACCGAGGCCTGAGCGCCCCGGTAGCCCCTTCCGGCCGCAGCGGGCCCGGACGCCGTACGGTGTCCGGGCCCGCTGTCGTCCGGCCCGGCGGCCGCCGCGACCCTGCGCTCACAGCGAACAGTTCTGCGTGAGGGATTCTGCGGCCGGGCCTGCGCGTTAGGGTCCTTGGACAGCAACAATCACGACGTGATACCCGGAAGCTGTGCGACACCGCGACGGCCGTGGAGCGACCGTCCAAATCGACTGAGCAGGTGGCTAAGTGACGTTCCCGCAGATGCAGATGCCTGGCCCGATGGCACCGCACGCCGCCGCTGGTGACGTGCTCGGCGGCCTTGGCGACCAGGTCTACAACCGGTTGCTCAACGAGCGGATCATCTTCCTCGGCCAGGCGGTGGACGACGACATCGCCAACAAGATCACCGCGCAGCTGCTGCTGCTGGCCGCGGACCCGGAGAAGGACATCTTCCTCTACATCAACTCCCCGGGCGGCTCGATCTCGGCCGGCATGGCGATCTACGACACCATGCAGTACATCAAGAACGACGTCGTCACCATCGCGATGGGCATGGCGGCCTCGATGGGCCAGTTCCTGCTCACCGCGGGCGCCCCGGGCAAGCGCTTCTCGCTGCCGAACTCCACGATCCTGATGCACCAGCCCTCCGCGGGCCTCGGCGGTTCCGCCACCGACATCCGGATCCAGGCCGAGCAGCTGCTCCGCACCAAGAAGCGGATGTCCGAGCTGATCGCGCACCACAGCGGCCAGTCCTTCGAGCAGATCACCGCCGACTCCGACCGCGACCGCTGGTTCACCCCGGAGGAGGCCCTGGAGTACGGCCTCATCGACGCGATCATGCACAGCGCCGCGGACGTCCCCGGCGGCGGCGGCACGGGCGCTGCCTGAGCCTCGGCCCGGCCCGCGACACCACAGCCCCAACGCCTCGGAGGACAAGGACCCCCATGAACATCCCCAGCCTGTCGGCCGCCCAGGCCCGCGTCGAGGACATGCGCGCCGAGGGCCGCTACATCGTCCCGCGCTTCGTCGAGCGCACCACGCAGGGCATCCGCGAGTACGACCCGTACGCCAAGCTGTTCGAGGAGCGCATCATCTTCCTCGGCTCGCAGGTCGACGACGTCTCGGCGAACGACATCATGGCGCAGCTGCTGTGCCTGGAGTCGATGGACCCGGACCGCGAGATCCAGATGTACATCAACTCGCCCGGCGGCTCGTTCACGGCTCTGACGGCCATCTACGACACCATGCAGTACGTGAAGCCGGACATCACCACGGTCTGCATGGGCCAGGCGGCCTCCGCCGCGGCCGTGCTGCTCGCGGCCGGCACCCCCGGCAAGCGGATGGCGCTGCCGAACGCCCGGATCCTGATCCACCAGCCGTACACCGAGACCGGCCGCGGCCAGGTGTCCGACCTGGAGATCCAGGCCAAGGAGATCTTCCGGATGCGCGAGCAGCTGGAGGAGATGCTGTCCAAGCACTCCAACCGGACGGCGGAGCAGGTGCGCGAGGACATCGAGCGCGACAAGATCCTGACCGCCGAGGAGGCCGCCGAGTACGGCCTGATCGACCAGATCATCTCCACCCGCAAGACCTCGCTGACCTCCTGAGGTCGGCTCCCTCCGGCCCGCGAGCGGGTCGGCGGGGCCCGTCGGGGCGGGGTGTGCACACGGGTGCGCCCCCCGCCCCGGCCCATCGGCGGGCCCGTGCGACGGCATCTGTTCGGTATCAATTCGCCCAGGGCGTAGGGCAGACCTGGCGAAGAGGACGGAATCACGGGCCCGGCAGAGTACCGTCGGATAGCGAGACCGAGCGCCGTCGGCGTTGACGGTCCACAGCACCAGGCCCCGGAACCCCTGCGGGGCCCCTGGCGAAGGGGAAGCACCTCGTGGCACGCATCGGAGACGGTGGCGACCTGCTCAAGTGCTCGTTCTGCGGCAAGTCGCAGAAGCAGGTGAAGAAGCTGATCGCCGGCCCAGGCGTGTACATCTGCGACGAGTGCATCGACCTGTGCAACGAGATCATCGAGGAGGAACTCGCCGAGACCTCCGAGGTGCGCTTCGAGGAGCTCCCGAAGCCGCGCGAGATCTACGAGTTCCTGGACCAGTACGTGGTCGGCCAGGATCTCGCCAAGAAGGCGCTGTCGGTCGCCGTCTACAACCACTACAAGCGGGTCCAGGCGGGTGAGGCGGGCCGCAGCGGGGGCAACGGCCGCGAGGACGCCATCGAGCTGGCCAAGTCCAACATCCTGCTGCTGGGCCCCACCGGCTCCGGCAAGACGCTGCTGGCGCAGACCCTGGCCCGGATGCTGAACGTGCCGTTCGCGATCGCGGACGCCACCGCGCTGACCGAGGCCGGCTACGTCGGCGAGGACGTCGAGAACATCCTGCTCAAGCTGATCCAGGCGGCCGACTACGACGTCAAGAAGGCCGAGACCGGGATCATCTACATCGACGAGATCGACAAGGTCGCGCGCAAGAGCGAGAACCCGTCGATCACCCGGGACGTCTCCGGCGAGGGCGTGCAGCAGGCCCTGCTGAAGATCCTGGAGGGCACCACCGCGTCGGTGCCGCCGCAGGGGGGCCGCAAGCACCCCCACCAGGAGTTCATCCAGATCGACACCACGAACGTGCTGTTCATCGTCGGCGGCGCGTTCGCCGGCCTGGAGCGGATCATCGAGGGCCGCGCGGGTGCCAAGGGCATCGGCTTCGGCGCCAACATCCGCTCCAAGCGGGAGTCGGACGCCAGCGACCACTTCCGCCAGGTGATGCCCGAGGACCTGGTGAAGTTCGGCATGATCCCCGAGTTCATCGGCCGTCTGCCGGTGATCACCAGCGTGCACAACCTGGACCGCGAGGCGCTGCTCCAGATCCTCACCGAGCCGCGCAACGCGCTGGTCAAGCAGTACCGCAAGCTGTTCGAACTGGACGGCGTGGAGCTGGAGTTCTCCCGGGACGCGCTGGAGGCGATCGCCGACCAGGCGATCCTGCGCGGCACCGGCGCGCGCGGGCTGCGGGCCATCATGGAGGAGGTGCTGATGTCCGTGATGTACGAGGTCCCCTCGCGCCAGGACGTCGCCCGCGTGGTGGTCACCGGGGACGTCGTCTCCAAGCACGCCATCCCCACCCTGGTGCCGCGCGACATGATCAAGCGCGAGCGCCGGGAGAAGAGCGCCTGACCCGAGGCCGACGCCACGAGGAGGGGCCCCGCACCGGATCCGGTGCGGGGCCCCTCCTCGTGGCGTGCGCGCTACTTGGCGACGACCATGGCGTCGCGGATCGCCCTGGTCTGGTCGGCCGCCTGGGTCAGGGTGGTCTCCTGGCCGCCGGTGAGCTGGCCGTGGCTGTTCACGTTCATCTTGCTGAAGGTGACCCGGCCGGTGGTGGACCGGTCCGCCCACACGCAGACCGTCGGACCGGGCTTGCCCGCGATCCCGGCCACGCCGCAGGAGAGCTTCGCGGAGGAGTTCCTGGAGTCGCGGGCCGGGAAGTCGGTCAGCGGGGTGGTCCAGGTGACGTCGTCGTCGCCGGTGCTCTTCTTGGCGTCCGCGATGATCTTCCCGGGGTCGTTGAGCTTCCCGTAGACGCCGAGCACCGAGAAGGTGTCGAGGTCGGTGCCCCGGCTGTAGCTGGCCGCGATCACGTGGAGGTCCTTGCCGAAGTCCGCCGCCTCCGGCTTGTTCGGGTCGACTGCCTTGTCCTCGGCCGACTTCTGGGAGTAGCCGTCCGGGATGGTGTCCGGGGCGGACATCCGGTACCGGCCGCCCTGGTCGTTCCCGCCGAGGAACTTCCAGGCGGCGAAGCCGCCGCCGCCCAGCACCAGGGCGCCGACCACCAGCCCGATCACCAGGCCGCCCTTGCCCTTGCGCTGCTGCGGCTGCTGCGGGTAGCCCGGCTGGCCGTACGGGGCCTGCGGAGGCACGCCGTACGGCTGCTGCGGGGGCTGGCCGTACTGCGGTTGGCCGTACGGGGGCTGCGGCTGCGGTTGGCCGTACTGCGGCCGGCCGTACGCGGGCGGGGGCGGGGGTGCGCCGTACGGCTGCTGCGGCGGCGGGCCGTACGGCGGCTGACCCCCGTACGGCTGCGGCTGTCCCTGCGGGTACTGCTGTCCCTGGCCGTACATCTGCGTCCGTGCTCCCCCGCCGCACCCGCGGCCTGTCGTCTGTCCGGTCGTCCGTGCCCGTCCGGTCCACCGGACGAGTGCCCGGGCACGCTACCGCACGGCGCCGGGCCGGGCCCCGTCCGGTCCGCGCCGGGGCCGCGGGCCGGAAAGCGGTTCGTGACCCACCCCCCGGTTACGTAAACTGTGCGTCGTGACCGACACGACGAACCAGCGCCCCGTGAGCACCTTTGCCGGGGACGAAGCAGCGACCCTCCCGACGACCTACACCCCCGCGGACGTAGAGGGCGAGCTGTACGAGCGCTGGGTAGACCGTGGCTACTTCACCGCGGACGCGAAGAGCGACAAGCCCGCGTACACCATCGTCATCCCCCCGCCGAACGTCACCGGCGTCCTGCACCTGGGCCACGCCTTCCAGCACACGCTGATGGACGCGCTGACCCGCCGCAAGCGCATGCAGGGCTTCGAGACGCTCTGGCTGCCCGGCATGGACCACGCCGGCATCGCCACCCAGAACAAGGTCGAGCAGCAGCTCGCCGAGGAGGGCCTGTCCCGGCACGACCTGGGCCGCGAGGCCTTCGTCGAGAAGGTCTGGGAGTGGAAGAAGAGCTACGGCGGCCGCATCCTCGGCCAGATGCGCCGCCTCGGCGACGGCGTGGACTGGTCGCGCGAGCGCTTCACCATGGACGAGGGCCTGTCCCAGGCCGTCCAGACCATCTTCAAGCGGCTCTTCGACGACGGCCTGATCTACCGCGCCGAGCGCATCATCAACTGGTGCCCGCGCTGCCTCACCGCGCTGTCCGACATCGAGGTGGAGCACGAGGACACCCCGGGCGAGCTGGTCTCGATCCGCTACGGCGAGGGCGACGACTCGATCGTCGTGGCCACCACCCGGGCCGAGACGATGCTGGGCGACACCGCGGTGGCCGTCCACCCGGAGGACGAGCGCTACAAGCACCTCGTCGGCCGGACCATCAAGCTGCCGCTGACCGACCGTGAGATCCCGGTCGTCGCCGACGAGCACGTCGACCCGGAGTTCGGCACCGGCGCCGTCAAGGTGACGCCCGCGCACGACCCGAACGACTTCGCCATCGGCCAGCGCCACGACCTGCCCAACCTGTCCGTCATGGACGAGTGCGGTGCGATCACCGTGCACGGCCCCTTCCTCGGCATGGACCGGCTGGAGGCCCGCTCGGCCGTCGTCGGCGCGCTGCGCGAGCAGGGCCGGATCGTCGCCGAGAAGCGTCCGTACATGCACGCGGTCGGCCACTGCTCGCGCTGCCACACCGTGGTCGAGCCGCGGCTGTCGCTGCAGTGGTGGGTCAAGGTCGAGCCGCTGGCCAAGGCCGCCGGCGACGCCGTCCGCGACGGCAAGGTGGAGATCCACCCGAAGGAGCTGGAGCGCCGCTACTTCGACTGGGTCGACAACATGTACGACTGGTGCATCTCGCGCCAGCTCTGGTGGGGCCACCGGATCCCGGTCTGGTACGGCCCGGACGGCGAGGTCGTCTGCGTCGGCCCCGACGAGCAGCCGCCGACCGGCGAGGGCTGGCACCAGGACCCGGACGTCCTGGACACCTGGTTCTCCTCCGGCCTGTGGCCGTTCTCCACGCTCGGCTGGCCGGAGAAGACCGCCGACCTGGAGAAGTTCTACCCGACCGACGTCCTGGTGACGGGCCACGACATCATCTTCTTCTGGGTCGCCCGGATGATGATGTTCGGCCTGTACGCGATGGACGGCGAGGCGCCGTTCAAGACCGTCGCCCTGACCGGCCTGGTGCGCGACGAGTTCGGCAAGAAGATGTCGAAGTCCTCCGGCACCGCGGTCGACCCGCTGGACTGGATGGACGCCTACGGCGCCGACGCCGTCCGCTTCACCCTGGCCCGCGGCGCCAACCCGGGCGCCGACGTGCCGATCGGCGAGGACTGGGTCAAGGGCTCGCGCAACTTCTGCAACAAGATCTGGAACGCGACCCGCTTCGCGCTGATGAACGGCGCCACCGTCGAGGGCCCGCTGCCCGCGCCGGAGGAGCTGACCGCGGTCGACCGTTGGATCCTGTCGCGGCTGAACGCCACCGTCGCCGAGGTGGACGGGCTGTACGAGGACTACCAGTTCGCCAAGGCCACGGACGCGCTGTACCACTTCGCCTGGGACGAGGTCTTCGACTGGTACGTCGAGCTCTCCAAGACCACCCTGGCCAAGGGCGGTCCGCAGGCGGACGCCTCGCGCCGGGTGCTGGGCGAGGTCCTGGACGTCACCCTGCGGCTGCTGCACCCGGTCGTCCCGTTCGTCACCGAGGCGCTGTGGACGGCGCTCACCGGCGCCGAGTCGCTGGTCGTGACCGAGTGGCCGAAGGACAGCGGCTACCGTGACGCGGCCGCCGAGTCGGAGATCGCCACGCTGCAGCAGGTGGTCACCGAGGTCCGCCGGTTCCGTTCGGACCAGGGCCTGCAGCCCGCGCAGCGCGTCCCGGCCCGGCTGGAGCTGGCCGGCACCGTGCTGGCCGTCCACGAGGACGCGATCCGCTCGCTGCTGCGGCTGACCGCGCCCGAGGAGGGCTTCGCGGCCACCGCCTCGCTGCCGGTGGCCGGTGCCACCGTGTCGCTGGACCTCTCCGGCACCATCGACGTCGCGGCCGAGCGCAAGCGCCTGGCCAAGGACCTCGCGGCCGCCGAGAAGGAGAAGGCCCAGACCACCGCCAAGCTCGGCAACGAGGCGTTCCTCGCCAAGGCGCCGGACGAGGTGGTCGCCAAGATCCGGGGCCGCCAGGAGGCCGCCGAGGCCGACATCGCCCGGATCACCGCCCAGCTCGCGGCGCTGCCGCAGGGCTGACCGCCCGTCCCCGCCGAAGGGGCCGTACTCCGCGACGCGCGGGGTGCGGCCCCTCGGCGTTTTCCGGGTTCCGGTTCCGGTTCGGCTTCCCCGGCCGCTTTCCTTACACCAAATAGCCCAGGAACATTGCTCCCTTCCGGCGAATTATCATCCTGCGACCGGGTGAGGTCCTATTCCGAGCGAATTGATTCCGGTCTTGCCCGCGCGGGTTCGCGGAAGTTTGCAGGTCCGCTGTGTACCGTGTGCACGGAGTTTCCGAATGGGCGTTTCCGCTGAGCGTTCCTGCTGAGCGACGGACGGGAGGGCATGGCGTGGTGGTGACCGAGGAGTTGGCCGACGAACTGCCTCTGGAGGCGGTCGAGGAGGCCAAGGCCAGGGCGGCGACCCTGCTGCTCGCGTTCCGGCACGGCAACCAGATCGCGTTCGACCACGAGCTGGACCTGCTGTTCGCCGAGCACGCCGAGCGCGAGGTGACCACCCTGCTCGCCTGGATCGCCGCCGAGGCCGTCCGCAAGGCGTACGCCCCCGAGGTCGGCGACCGGGTGCTGCGGGCGATGGCCCGGCGGGCCCCGGAGGACACCGGCGGGGTCGCGGTGGACGAGGAGACCGCGAACGCGGCCCAGCTGATCGAGGCGGTGGCGGCCGGCGAGGTGGCCGAGGTCCGCGGCCTGGTGGCCGCGACGCCCGACACCACCTTCCTGCTCGGCGGTCTGCTGCAGGGCGTCGCGATGATGCTGCCGCTGCTGCCCGACGGTGAACTGGCCGAGATCACGGCCGAGTTGCGCCGTCGGCACGGCGGCGCCGCGCACGTCCCGGAGGCCCGGGCCGGGGTCTGAACCCGGGCCTCCGGCAGACCGGCCGCGCCGGTTACGGCATGGCGTGCAGGTGCGAGCCGATGGTGCCGGCCACCGGGTTGCCCGCCTTGGCGTCCCAGTTGGTCGACCAGGTCATCGCGCCGCCGATGCCCGGCCAGGTGGTATCCGGCTTGTAGCTGCCGCAGTTGGTGCCGGAGGCCAGGCAGTCCAGCGCGTTGTTGACGGTGCCGGCGGCGAGGTACCCGCCGCCCGCGGCGCTGGTGGAGGCCGGCACCCCGAGGCCCACCTGGTCGGGCCGCAGCCCGCCCTTGAGCTGGATGCAGGCCAGTGCGGTGAGGAAGTTCTCGGTGCCCTGGGAGTAGACGTTCCCGTCACAGCCGTTCATCGCGCCGGAGTTGTAGTACTGCATGTTGACGATGGTGAGGATGTCCTTCACGTTCAGCGCCAGCTTGAAGTACTCCATGCCGGTCGACTGCATGTCGATCGTCTGCGGCGCCATGGTGAGGATGAATCCGCTCCCCGCCTTCGCCGCCAGGGCGTGCAGCGCCTGGCCCATGTAGGTGGAACTGATGCCGTTCTCCAGGTCGATGTCGATCCCGTCGAAGCCGTAGCTCTGCATCAGCGCCCAGGCGGTGCTGGTGAAGGTCGCGGCGGAGGCGGAATCGCCCACCCAGACCGTGCCGTTCTGGCCGCCGATGGAGAGCACCACCCGCTTCCCGGCCGCCCGCTTGGCCGCGATGTCGGCCTTGAACTGGGCGTCGGTGTAGCCGCCGAGGCGGGAGGAGAGCGCCGGGTCGAGGGTGAAGCTCAGGCCGCCGCGGGTGGCGGTGGCGTCCGCGAAGGAGACCGCGATGATGTCGTAGGCGGCCGGGACGTCGCTGATCCGCTGGACGGTGGCGCCGTTGTCGAAGTTCTGCCAGTAGCCGGTGAGGATGTGCTTGGGCAGGTCCGGCGGCTTGCCGGTGGAGGTGGGGGTGGGCGTGCCGCTGTCCGTGGGGGTGGCCGTCGGACTCGGCGAGGCGGTGGAGGTGGCGGTGGCCGTCGGGCTCGGTGACGGCTGCGGTCCGCCGGGGCCGAGCAGCGAGACGTCGTCGGCGGCGAAGGCCGGCTGCCCGTACCAGCCGTGCAGGTAGACGGTGACGCTGGTGGTGTTGGGGCCGGTGGTGAAGCTCGTGGTCAGCTGGGTCCAGCCGCCGGCGCCGGGGGTCCAGGTGCTCGGATCGGTGCCGCCGGTGCCGCGGGCGCCCAGGTAGACGTACGAGCCCTGCACCCAGGAGCTCAGGGTGTACGCGGAGGAGGGCTTCACCTGGACGGTCTGGGTGCACTCGCCGGTGTCGCTCCCGGCCGGGGTGGACTGCAGGGCGTACGTGCCGGAGTGGACGGTGGTGCGCTGGACCGTACCGCTCGAACAGGTCCAGCCGGACAGGTTCCCGGTCTCGAAGCCGCCGTTGACGATCAGGTCGGTGTCGGCGGCGTGGGCGCCGGTGCCGCCGGCCAGGACGAGTCCGCCCAGGCCGATGACCAGGGCGCTCGCTCCGGCGAGCAGGGAGTGGACGGCGCGCGGGCGCCGGTGTCGGGCAGGTGGCATGACTCCGTCTCCAGTGGGGGAGGCCCGGCGGGCGCCTCGTGGGGGAGGAGCGCCGTCCGGGGTGTCGATGGTGCGCGTGCGGGAGCTACCGACAACTCAAGTCCCGGTCGGGAACGGAGACTTGCCTCACAAGGTGGAGTAGACCAATTCTGCTGTCAAGAGGACCTACGCCGCCGACGGCAAGGCCTGCCGGCCGGCCGGGCCGGCAAGTGCCGCGGTCAGCGCGGCGATCCGGGCCGAGGCCAGGCCGTCGCCGTACGGGCTCGGGGTGGCCGCCAGCCGGGCGAGCAGCTCGGGGGTGTCGGAGAGCCAGGCGCGGGCCAGGGTGCCCAGCTCCTCGCCGGGCCGCACCAGCGCGGCGAAGCCGGCCGCCACCGCCTCCGGACGCTCGGTGGAGCGGCGCACCACCAGCAGCGGGCGGCCGAGCACGGTGCACTCCTCTTGCACGCCGCCGGAGTCGGAGACCAGCAGCGCCGCGTGGCACGCCAGGCCCAGGAAGTCGCCGTAGCCGACCGGGCCGGTGACGGCGAGGCGCTCCAGCAGGCCGTCCAGGCCGAAGCGTTCGACGGCGGCCCGGGTGCGCGGGTGCATCGGGAACAGCACCGGGGTGCCGGCCCGGGCGATCCGGTCCAGCTCGGCGAGCACCGCGCCGAGCGCCTCGGCGGTGTCGGTGTTCTCCGGGCGGTGCACGGTGGCCAGCACGTACGCGTCCGGGCGCAGGCCGTGCGCGGCGAGCAGCGCGGCGCGGGCGGCCCCGTCCGGCAGCTGACGGCGGACCACCTCGACGACGGTGTTGCCGGTGAGCTCGATCCGGTCCTCGGCCAGCGACTCGGCGCGCAGGTTGGCGACGTTCTCCCCGGTGGCGGCGCAGAGCAGGTCGGAGACGTGGTCGACCATCACCCGGTTGTGCTCCTCGGGCATCGCCCGGTCGAAGCTGCGCAGCCCGGCCTCGACGTGGACCAGCGGGATCTCCCGGGCGTTGGCGGCCAGCGCCCCGGCCAGGGTGGCGTTGGTGTCGCCCTGGACGACCACGGCGGCGGGGCGGTCCTCGGCGAAGGCGGCGTCCAACTGGCCGAGGGACTGGGCGATCTGACCGGCCCGGGGGCGGCCGCCGACCCCGGTGAGCAGCTCCGGCCGGGGCAGGTCCAGGTCGCGCAGGAAGCGGCCGGACATCGCCTCGTCCCAGTGCTGGCCGGTGTGCACCAGCCGGGTGGCGTCGCCGAGTTCGTGGATCAGCGGGGCGAGCTTGACCAGCTCGGGGCGGGTGCCGAGGACGACGGCGACGCTGGACGGGGGCAGGCACATGCTCATGCGGGGCTCCGGTGGCGTGGGGGAGGGGCGGCGCGAAGGGGGAGGGGCGGGCTCAGGACTCGAGCGCGGTGGGGGCGCCGAGGGCGGTCTTCTCGGCGTTGCGGCGGGTCTTGGCCCAGCCGTTGCGGCCGAGCAGCATCCGGACCGCGGCCCGGGTGGCGACCACGAACAGGTGGTAGGCGTAGAGCCAGACCAGGACGCCCCAGAGCAGCCCGGTGAGCCGGCCGCGGTCGGGGTGGACGGCCCGGCGGTAGGCGAAGCCCCAGAACACCATCGGCAGCGTGGCGAGCACGAAGGCGAGCAGCATCCACGGGCCGAACCGGAGCTGGAACTCGGCGGTCTCCTCCGGGAAGAGCACCAGCCCGGCGCCGGTGATCCCGAGCGAGACGGGGAAGAGCAGCACCAGCAGCACGCAGACCACCGGCTGGAGGAAGGTGTACAGCACCTCGGCCTTGCCGGTCGCGGTGTAGTGCGGCGAGCGCAGCACCCGGCCGGTGTAGCGCAGGCACTGCATGTTGCCCTGGGCCCAGCGGGTGCGCTGGGTGAGGAAGCGGCGCGGCGAGATCAGGCCCTCCTGGGAGACCTGGGCCTCGGTGACGTGGGTGAGCCGCCAGCCGGCCAGGCGCAGGTCGAGGCCGGACTCGTAGTCCTCCAGCAGGGCGCGCTCCGGCCAGGGGCGACCGGCCCGGCCCTCCTCGGCGGTGAGCGAGTCGAGGGCGGTGAGCCGGACGAACTGGCCGTTGCCGCCGAGGCCGACGCTGCCGGTGCGGCGGCGCAGCAGCTGCATGCCGGTGTTGGTGGCCTGGAACTCGACGTCCTGCATCCGCACCAGCGCGCGGGCCAGGGCGTTGGCGATCCGGCCGCGGCCGGGCAGCGGGAGCTCGTCGTCGGCGTTGCGCATCCGGACGCCGATCTGGACGGCGCCGGTGTCGGGCCGGCCGAGGGCCTTGGGGTTGCAGACCCGGGCGAGGGTGCCGGGGTCGAGCTGCCCGTCGGCGTCGACCACGCCGATCACCACCCGGGAGCGGTCGGTGCCCTCGGGCAGCCGGGCGGAGATCTCCCGGTAGGCGGCGTTGAGGGCGGCGCCCTTGCCGATCCGGGCGTGCGGGCGGCGGCGCTGGACCAGGTGGATCCGCGGGTCGCGGGCCGCGGCGGCGAGGACCAGCTCGCGGGTGGCGTCCTCGCTGTCGTCGTCGATCACCCACAGGTGGGCCTCGGGCGCGCTGGTCCGCAGGCCGTCCAGGGTCTGGGTGACCACGGCCTCCTCGTCGCGGCAGGGGATCACCAGGTGCCACCGGAAGGCGGCGGGGTCGCCGGGCTCGGCGGGGCGGCCGTGCCGGAAGGCGTGGCGGGAGCCCGCCCAGTACACGAGGAAGCGTCCGAAGACGAGGGCCATGTAGCCGACGAGCGCCAGGGAGATCAGTCCGGCGACCCAGACGACGGCGTCCTGGCGAAGCACGATCCACTCGTGCAGGGCGTCGGGCATGGCGCAGCGCTCCCAGTGATCAAAGGCTGAAGGCTCCTATCGATTGCGAATCGATGCTTCATTGCGGTTCAAATCGCTAAATCAATAGTAAAGGGAGGAAACTAGCTGATCATGGGAAAGAACGGGCAAAGTGGTCGTTCTCACCCCGTGAGGAGGACCCGCCAGCGCTCCGTAGACTGTGGACGTGAGCGACAAGGCCGACCCGAACCCGTACACCATCCGCCCCGCCGACGGCGGTACCGGCGACGCCCTGCGCGACGTCGAGGTGGAGCTCTCCAAGCGCTGGCCGGAGAACAAACTGGAGCCCTCGCTCGACCGGATCGAGGCGCTGATGGACATCCTGGGCCAGCCCCAGCGGTCCTTCCCCTCCATCCACATCACCGGCACCAACGGCAAGACCTCCACCGCCCGGATGATCGAGCAGCTGCTCAACACCTTCGAGCTGCGCACCGGCCGCTACACCAGCCCGCACGTGGAGTCCGTCACCGAGCGGATCACCCTGGACGGCGCCCCGATCACCCCCGAGCGCTTCGTCGAGGTCTACCGCGACATCGAGCCCTACGTGCAGATGGTCGACGCGGCGCAGCCGGTGCCGATGTCCTTCTTCGAGGTGCTGACCGGCATGGCCTACGCGGCCTTCGCCGACGCCCCGGTGGACGTCGGCGTGGTCGAGGTCGGCATGGGCGGCTCCTGGGACGCCACCAACGTCATCGACTCCGCCGTCGCCGTGATCACCCCGATCGGGCTGGACCACACCGACAAGCTCGGTGAGACCACCGGCGAGATCGCGGTCGAGAAGTCCGGGATCATCAAGTCCGGCGCCGTCGCCGTCGTCGCCCAGCAGCAGCTGGACGCCGCCCAGAACATCCTGCGCCGCGCCGTCGAGGTGGACGCCACGGTCGCCCGCGAGGGCATGGAGTTCGGCGTGATCCGCCGCGAACTCGCCGTCGGCGGCCAGCTGGTGACGCTGCGCGGACTCGGCGGCGAGGAGTACGAGGACGTCTTCATCCCGCTGCACGGCGAGTACCAGGCGCACAACGCGGCCCTCGCCCTGGCCGCGGTCGAGGCCTTCTTCGGCGTCGGCGGCGCGCGCGGCGGGCAGCTGGACGTGGACAAGGTCCGCCAGGGCTTCTCCGGCGTCTCCTCGCCGGGCCGCCTGGAGGTCGTCCGCCGCAGCCCCACGATCGTCCTGGACGCCGCGCACAACCCGCACGGCGCCCGCGCCACCGTGGCCGCGCTCACCGAGTCCTTCGGCTTCACCCGGCTCGTCGGCGTGATCGGCACCTCCGGGGACAAGGACGTGGCCGGCGTGCTGGAGGCCTTCGAGCCGATCCTGGCCGAGGTCGTCATCACCCAGAACTCCACCCACCGCGCGATGGACGTCGACGCGCTCGCCGCCCTCGCCGTCGAGATCTTCGGCGAGGACCGCGTGCAGGTCGAGCCCCGGCTCGACGACGCCATCGCCGCCGCCGTCAGCCTCGCCGAGGAGGAGGGCGACCTCGGCGGCGCCGGGGTGCTGGTCACCGGTTCGGTCATCACGGT
Organism: Kitasatospora sp. MY 5-36; assembly: GCF_001182915.1. Taxonomy (NCBI): domain Bacteria; kingdom Bacillati; phylum Actinomycetota; class Actinomycetes; order Kitasatosporales; family Streptomycetaceae; genus Kitasatospora; species Kitasatospora sp. MY 5-36. The sequence continues at coordinate 3,258 of NZ_LFVW01000001.1, read as the reverse complement.
GGGCGAGGCCCGCCTGCTGCTCGGGAGGAAGTGACATGAGGACGCTCTGCTCCTCGACTCTGATCGGCGAAGTGCTGCTGGTCCTGTTCGCGGCGCTGGTCGCGATGCGGCTCACCGACGTCTCCAACGCGGAGATCTGGACGGTCAGCGGCATCGCGATGGCGCTGTGCGTCCTGCTCTGCGGCATGATCGACCGCCCCGGCGCGGTGCAGATCGGCTGGGCGCTGCAGATCGGGCTGATCGCCAGCGGCTTCGTGCTGCCGACCATGTTCGGGCTCGGCGTGGTCTTCGCCGGCCTGTGGTGGTGCTCGGTGCACTACGGCCGCAAGGTGGACGCGTTCAAGGCCGCCAGGGCCGCCGCGGAGGCCGCCGCCGTACAGGCCTGAGGCCCGGACCAGCGGACCGACACGCCGTGTACGCAAGGTAATCTCTGCCCTGTCGGCGCCGCCTGTCGACCCGACTGTCTGCCGAACCGAATCCCCAGGAGACGCACCGTGTCCCAGCGCACTCTCGTCCTGCTCAAGCCCGACGCCGTCCGCCGCGGCCTGGCCGGCGAGATCATCAGCCGCATCGAGCGCAAGGCCGGCTGGCGGTTCGCCGCCATCGAGCTGCGCACCTTCGACCGGGCGACGCTGGAGCAGCACTACGCGGAGCACGTGGGCCGCCCGTTCTACGAGCCGCTGCTGGAGTTCATGACCACCGGCCCGTCGATCGCGCTGATCGTCGAGGGCGAGGAGGTCGTCAAGGGCATCCGCATGCTGGCCGGCGCCACCAACCCGCTGGAGGCCGGGGCCGGCACCATCCGCGGCGACTACGCGACGATCACCCGCGAGAACCTGATCCACGCCTCCGACTCCCCGGAGTCCGCCGAGCGCGAGATCAAGATCTTCTTCCCCGCGCACGCCTGATCCGGCGAGCGGGACCCGGGCGACACGCCCGGGGGGACGTTCGTACCGCCCCGGTCGGGACCATTGGCCCGGCCGGGGCATTCTTATCGTGAAATAGGGAACTGGCGGCGCCGACACGGCGTCCCAATCCTCGGAGATGCGATCACGCCCCGGACAATGGACGGTATGCCCCACGCCGACGTCCGTACCGAGTGGCGTGGCTACGATGGACGCGACTCAAGGGCCCGGTAAGACAGCTCAGCTGTTCTCCGCCACGCGTGGACGCGCGCATTCGTCCACCCCCCCATGAACTCCGAGCCCGGGAAGGCACCCACACCCCATGGCGAGCAACCTGTCGTTCATCGGCCGCGACTTGGCGATCGACCTCGGAACAGCCAATACGCTGGTGTACGTCAGGGGCAAGGGCATCGTTCTGAACGAGCCGTCCGTCGTCGCGGTGAACACCAACACCGGCGGCATCCTCGCCGTCGGCGCCGAGGCCAAGAAGATGATCGGCCGCACCCCGGGCAACATCGTCGCCATCCGCCCGCTCAAGGACGGCGTGATCGCCGACTTCGAGATCACCGAGCGGATGCTGCGGTACTTCATCCTCAAGATCCACCGCCGCCGCTACCTCGCCCGCCCCCGCGTCGTGGTCTGCGTGCCCTCCGGCATCACCGGCGTCGAGCGCCGCGCCGTCATCGAGGCCTCCTCGCAGGCCGGCGCCCGCCAGGTGCACATCATCGAGGAGCCGATGGCCGCCGCGATCGGCGCCGGCCTGCCCGTCCACGAGGCCACCGGCAACATGGTCGTCGACATCGGCGGCGGCACCACCGAGGTCGCCGTGATCTCCCTCGGCGGCATCGTCACCGCCCAGTCCATCCGGGTCGCCGGCGACGAGCTGGACAACGCGATCGTCCAGCACATCAAGAAGGAGTACTCGCTGCTCCTCGGCGAGCGCAGTGCCGAGCAGATCAAGATGAGCATCGGCAGCGCCTTCGGCCTGGAGGGCGAGAAGGACGAGCACGCCGAGATCCGCGGCCGCGACCTGGTCAGCGGTCTGCCCAAGACCGTGGTCATCTCCGCCGCCGAGGTCCGCGAGGCCATCGACGAGCCCGTCAACGCGATCATCGACGCGGTCAAGACCACCCTCGACCAGTGCCCGCCCGAGCTGGCCGGCGACGTCATGGACCGGGGCATCGTGCTCACCGGCGGCGGCGCCCTGCTGCGCGGCCTGGACGAGCGGCTGCGCCGTGAGACCGGCATGCCGATCCACATCGCGGAGAACCCGCTCGACTCCGTCGCGCTCGGCTCCGGCAAGTGCGTCGAGGAGTTCGAGGCGCTCCAGCAGGTACTCGACGCTTCGCCGCGTCGTTGACAGGTCGCCGCACCACCGGCACCACGCGTCACATCAGACACTCGACTGAACGGGCCGCCGCCCGGGCCCCACAGCCCCGGGCGGCGGCCAGGTACGAAGGGGCAGTACCAGCACCGTGAGGGACACACGAGAGAGCCGGCTGCTGCTGATCCTGCTGGTGGCCGTCGCCTTCGCGCTGATCACCGTGGACATCAAGGGCGGTGAGGACTCCCCGCTCGGGCCCGCCCGGCACGCCGCCGCCAGCGTCCTCGGACCGGTCGAGCGCGGAGCCGCCACCGTCGTCGATCCGGTCGCCGACACCGTCCGCGCCTTCCGCGACGCGGCCACCGACAGCGGCCGCACCGACCAGCTCGCCCGCGAGAACACCGAACTCCGGCAGAAGCTCGCCTCCTCCGACATGGCCACCGGGCGCACCAAGCAGCTGGACGACCTGCTGCGCACCGCCGGCGCCGGCGGCTACACCGTCAAGGCCGCCCAGGTCATCGCGATCGGCCCGGCCCAGGGCTTCTCCTGGACCATCACCATCGACGCCGGCAGCGACGACGGCCTCACCCGCGACATGACGGTGATCAACGGTCAGGGCCTGGTCGGCCGGATCACCACCGTCGCGCCCACCACCGCCACCGTGCTGCTCGCCTCCGACCCCGGCTTCTCGGCCGGCACCCGGCTGGAGGGCACCGGCGAGATCGGCTTCGCCTCCGGCGGCGGCGACAGCCCGATGAAGGTCTCCCTGCTCAACGGCAAGGCCCAGGTCAAAGCCGGCGACCGGCTGGTCACCTTCGGCTCGCAGAGCGGCCGCCCGTTCGTCCCCGGCGTCCCGGTCGGCAAGGTCGTCGAGGTCCAGGCCAACGCCGGCCAGCTGACCAAGACCGTCCTGGTCGAGCCCTTCGTCCAGTTCACCCGGCTGGACCTGGTCGGCGTGGTGGTCGTGCCGCCGCGCGCCGACCCGCGCGACGCCGTCCTGCCGCCGGCGCCCGCCGCGGGCCAGCCGGC
>NZ_LFVW01000019.1:0-6986 GCF_001182915.1 Kitasatospora sp. MY 5-36 | reverse complement strand
CGGCGACGGCGGTGCGGACGGTGGGGTGGGTGGTGAGGACGGCTTCGATCTCGCCGGGCTCGACGCGGAAGCCGCGGATCTTGACCTGGGTGTCGGCGCGGCCGAGGTAGCCGAGCTGGCCGTCGGGGGTCCAGCGGACGAGGTCGCCGGTGCGGTACATCCGGGAGCCGGGCTCGTAGGGGCAGGCGAGGAAGCGGGTGGCGGTGAGGCCGGGTCGTCCGGCGTAGCCGCGGGCGAGTCCGGCACCGGCCAGGTACAGCTCGCCGGCCACACCCGGGGGCACCGGCCGCAGCCCGTCGTCCAGCACGTACGCCCGCATGTTCCAGATCGGACGGCCGATCAGGGTGTCGGCGCCGTCCGGCCCGGCGCACACCTCGCCCCGGGTCGCGACGGCACCGGCCTCCGAGGCGCCGTAGAAGTTGAGCAGCCGGGCCGAGGGCAGGGCCTGCCGGAACGCCCGGACGGTGGCGGCGGGCAGCTGCTCGCCGCTGCAGATCCAGACCGCGCAGTCCGCGACGGCGGTTGGCTCGGCGCTGTCCAGGAAGGCGTTCAGCAGGCTGGGCACGACGGTGAGCCGGGCGATGCCGTGCCGGGCCGTGGCCGCCGCCAGCTCGGGTACGCTCCGGGCCGTGTCGGCGTCGACCAGGACGGTCGAGCCGCCGGACAGCAGCGGCGCCAGCAGCTCGGTGATCCCGTCGATGACGCTGACCGGCGACTTCGCCAGGATCGCGGCCTCCCGCTGCTCGGGGAGCTCCTCGGCGAACCAGGTCAGCCGGTTGACCAGGGCGCGGTGCAGTCCGAGCACGCCCTTGGGCCGGCCGGTGGAGCCCGAGGTGTAGATGACGTACGCCGGGTGGTCGGGCAGCAGCGGGCAGGTGCGGTCCGCGTCCGTGGGGGCGGTGCCGGGGAGGGCGGCCGTGGCGCGCTCCAGTGCCGGGTCGTCCAGCAGCAGGCGGGGCAGGCCGGTCTCCGGCAGCTGTCCGGCGGTCGCGCTGTCGGTCAGCAGGAGGGCGGGCGCGGCGTCGTCGAGCATCAGCCGGACGCGGTCGGCCGGGTACGCCAGGTCGACGGGCAGGTGCGCGCCGCCGGCCTTGAGCACGGCCAGCAGGGCGACGACCATGTGCGGCGACCGGGGCGCCGCGAGCGCCACCGTGCTCTCCGGGCCGACGCCCCGGCCGATGAGGTGGCGGGCGAGCCGGTTGGCCCGGGCGTCGAGTTCCGCGTAGGTGAGGGCGGTGGTGTCGCTGCGGACGGCGACGGCCTCGGGGGTGCGGGCGGCCTGGGCCTCGAAGAGGGCGACGACGGTGGTGCCCGGGTGGCCGCCGGCGGTGTCGTTCCACTCGGTGAGGACCTGCCGGTGCTCGCGCTCGGACAGCAGGTCGAGCCGCCCCAGCGGGAGCTCCGGGTCGCGGGCGACCTGGTCGAGCAGCCGGACCAGACGGGCGACCAGGGCCTCGGCGGTGGCCGGCTCGAACACGTCGGTGCTGTACTCCAGGAAGCCGTCGATGCCGGCCGGGGCGGCGCCGGCGTCCTGCTGTTCGGCCAGGAAGAAGTTCAGGTCGAACTTGACCGAGTCGGCGGCCGGCGGCTCGAAGGCCGCCCGGACGCCGGGCAGGGCCAGCTCGGGGCGGGTGTTGTTCTGGAGGACCAGCATGACCTGGAAGAGCGGGTTGCGGCCCATGGAGCGTGCGGGGTCGAGGACTTCGACGAGTCGTTCGAAGGGGATGTCCTGGTGTTCGTAGGCCTTGAGGGCGGTTTCCCGGGCGCGGTCGAGGAGTTGGGTGAAGGCGGGGTCACCGCTGGTGTCGGTGCGCAGGACGAGGGTGTTCATGAAGCAGCCGACGAGGTCTTCCATGGCGTCGTCGGTGCGTCCGGCGATGGGGGAGCCGATGGGGATGTCGTGGCCGGCGCCGAGGCGGGTGAGGAGGGCGGCGAGGGCGGCCTGGAGGACCATGAAGAGGGAGGCGCCGTTGTCGCGGGCGAGGTGGGCGAGTCGGTCGTGGGTGTCGGGGTGGACGCGGAAGGGGACGGTGCCGCCGCGGTGGGTGGCGACCTTGGGGCGGGGGCGATCGAAGGGCAGGGCGAGTTCCTCGGGGAGGTCGGCGAGGTTCTCCGTCCAGTACGCCAACTGCTGTGCGGCCAGGGAGGTCTGGTCGTGGTCGTCGCCGAGGAGGTCCTGCTGCCAGAGGGTGTAGTCCGCGTACTGCACCGGCAGCGGCTCCCAGCTCGGAGCGGTGCCGGTGGACCGGGCCGCGTACGCCCGTGAGAGGTCCCGGGTGAGCGGTGCGGCGGACCAGCCGTCCCAGGCGATGTGGTGGACCACCAGCAGCAGCAGGTGCTCCGCCGGGCCGGTGCGCAACAGGGTGGCCCGCAGCGGGAGTTCGGCCGACAGGTCGAAGCCGCGGGCGGCCTCCGCCGGGGTCTCGGCCGCCTCCCGGACGGTGAGCCCGGTCCAGGCCTCCGTGCCCAGGACCTCCTGGCGGGGTTCGCCGTCGGTCTCCGGGAAGACCGTGCGCAGCACCTCGTGCCGCTCGACCAGGTCGGCCAGCGCCGCCTCCAGCGCCGTGACGTCCAGCGCCCCGGAGAGCCGGACCGCGAAGGTCACGTTGTAGGCCGCCGAGCCCGGCTCCAGCCGGTTCAGGAACCACAACCGCCGCTGGGCGAACGATAGTTCACCGGAACCGTCGCCCTGGACGGCGGGCCGCAGCGGCGGCCGGACCGCGCCGCCGGCCGCGAGCTCCCGGGCGACGCCGGCCACCGTCCGCTGCTCGAAGAGCGTACGGATCGGCACCTCGGTGCCCAGGGCGGAGCGGACCCGGCTGATCACCTGGGTGGCCAGCAGGGAGTGGCCGCCGAGGTCGAAGAAGTCGTCGTCGATGCCGACGGCGGTCCGGCCGAGCGCGTCCGCGAAGATCCCGCCGAGGATCTCCTCGACCGGGGTGCGCGGCAGCCGGCCCGCCGGGGCGGGGGCGCTGTCGGGGGCGGGCAGGGCCCGGCGGTCCAGCTTGCCCTGCGGGGTGAGCGGCAGCGCGTCGAGCACGACGACGGCGGCCGGGACCATGTACTCGGGCAGGGCCTCGGCGACCCGCTCCCGCAGCGCGGCCGGGTCCGGTACGGCCGGGGGCCGGGCGACCACGTAGGCCACCAGCCGGTCCTCGCCGTCGTCGGTGCGGACCACGACGGCGGCCTGGGCCACCTCGGGCCGGCCGGTCAGCACGGACTCGATCTCGCCGAGTTCGATCCGGAAGCCGCGCAGCTGCACCTGGTCGTCGGCCCGTCCGGCGTAGTCGAGTTGGCCGTCGGGGCGCCAGCTCGCCAGGTCGCCGGTGCGGTACATCCGCTCGCCGGCGGGGCCGAAGGGGTCGGCGACGAAGCGTTCGGACGTCAGGCCGGGCCGGTCCAGGTAGCCGCGGGCCAGGTTGCCGCCGACGTAGAGTTCGCCGACCACCCCGGCCGGGACGGGCCGCAGCGCGGAGTCGAGCACGTAGACCCGGTGGGCCCGGGTGGGCCGGCCGATCGGGGGCCGGCCCGAGCCGCCGAGCCGTTCGCCACCACTGAGCCGTTCGCTGAGCCGTTCGCCGCCACCCAGCCGCTCGCTCACCGTCGAGGCGAGGACGGCCTCGGTGGGCCCGTAGCCGTTGATCATCTGCAGCTGCCCGGACCAGCGGTCCACCACGTGCGGCGGGCAGGCCTCCCCGGCGACGACCATGGTCAGGTCGGCGGGCAGCCGGGTGCCGTCCGGGAGCGCGGCGGCGACCACCGGCGGCAGCCCGGCGAGGTTCACCCGGTGGCGGTGGATCAGGTCGACCAGCGGCCGGCCGGGGACCCGGCACTCCTCGTCGGCGACCACCAGGGTGCCGCCGCCGAGCAGGGACAGGCTCAGTTCCCAGACCGAGGCGTCGAAGCTGAACGAGGCGAACTTCAGCACCCGGGTGTCCGGGCCGACGCCGAAGCGCTCGATCAGGCTCGCCACCATCGCGGCGAAGCCGGAGTGGTCGACCGTCACGCCCTTGGGCCGGCCGGTCGATCCGGAGGTGTAGATGACGTACGCCGGGTGCCGGGGCAGCAGCGGGGCGGTCCGCTCGGCGTCCTGCGGGGCGTGCGCCGGGAGGCCGGCCAGCTCCGCCAGGGTGGCCGGGTCGTCGAGCAGCACCGTGCGGCAGTCGGCCCCGGCGAGCTGCGGGGCGAGGGCGGCGGTGGTGAGCAGGACGGCGGGCCGGCTGTCGGCCAGCATGAAGGCGATCCGGTCGGCGGGGTACTTGGGGTCGATCGGCAGGTACGCGGCGCCGGTCTTGAGCGCCGCCAGGACGGCGCAGGTCATCTCGACCGGGTCGGGTACGGCCAGCGCGATGATCCGCTCCGGTCCGACGCCGTGGGCGATCAGCAGCCGGGCCAGCCGGTTGGAGCGCTCGTCCAGCTCGCGGTAGGTCGTCTCGCGGTCCTCGAAGACCACGGCCACGGCCTCGGGCGCCCGGGCGACCTGGGCGGCGAACAGCGCGGGGACGACGGTGCGCGGGGCCGCGGCGGCCCGTCCGGCCCAGTCGCCGAGGATCCGGTGGTGCTCCTCGTCGGTGAGCAGCGGCAGCCGGCGGAGCGGGACGTCCGGGGCCGCCAGGACGCTCTCCACCACGTGGGCGAAGCGGTCCAGGATGCGGACGACCTCGTCGCGGTCGTAGCGGTCGGGGCGGAACTGGGCGCTCAGCGTCAGCCGGGTGTCCGGGTAGGCGAGGACCGCGAGGCCGCGCTCGCCGGCCAGCCGGGTGCGGGCGTTGCCCAGCCGCAGTTCGGGCACCAGCGCGTTGAGCCGGCCGACGTCGGCCTGCGGCTGGTTCTGGTAGCTGAACACGGTGTCGAACAGCTCGCCGGCCCCGGCGATCCGCTGCACCTCGGCCAGGCCGAGGTGCCGGTGGTCGAGCAGGGCGGTCTGCTGCTCGTCGATCCGGTGGAGGAGTTCGGCGACGGGCAGGTCCGGGTCGAGCCGCACCCGTACCGGGAGCATGTTCAGGAAGAGTCCGACCAGCGACTCGATGCCCGGAAGCTCCGGCGGCCGCACCGAGTTGACCGCGCCGAACACCACGTCCGGGGCGTCGGTGAGCCGGCCGAGCAGCAGCGCCCAGCAGCCCTGGAGGACGGTGTTGAGGGTGAGGTTCTCCGCGCGGGCCCAGGCGACCAGCCGGGCGGTGAGCTCCTCGGGCAGGGCGAGGTCGACGGCCTCGGGCAGCCCCGGGTCGCCCGGCCGGTCGGCCGGGCCGAGCCGCAGCGGTTCGCCCAGCCCGTCCAGTGCCTGCCGCCAGGCCGCGCGGGCGGCCTCGGTGTCCTGGGCGGCGAGCCAGTCGAAGTACGCCCGGTAGGAGGGCGCCGGGGGCAGGGCGGCCGGGTCGCCGCCGGTGGCGTACAGGGTGAACAGCTCCTGGGCGATCACGCCCATCGACCAGCCGTCCACCAGCAGGTGGTGCAGGGTCCAGAGCAGCCGGACCCGGTCGGGGGCCAGCCGGATCACGGTGAAGCGCAGCAGCGGGGGCCGGGCCAGGTCGAAGCCGCGGGTCCAGTCCGCGTCGGTCAGCCGTTCGGCCTCGGCCGTCCGCTCCGCCTCGGTGGGGAGCCCGGACAGGTCGACCTCCTCCCAGGGCACCGGCACCGCGGCGGCCACGACCTGCCGGGCGTCCTCGGCGGACCGCTCGGGGAAGTGCACCCGCAGGCCGGCGTGCCGGGCCAGCAGCGCGGCGGCCGCGGTGCGCAGCGCGGCCGGGTCGAAGGGCCCCTCGATGTCGAGGACGGCCTGCATCAGGTAGGAGTTCATGCCCTGCTTGTCGAACTCCGTCTGGAAGATCAGGCCCTTCTGGAGCGGTGACAGTTCCAGCGCCTCGCCGTCCGCCGCCCCGTCCTGCTCGCCGGGGACGGCCTGCTCGGTGTGGGAGGCGTGGGCGGCCAGGGCTTCGAGGGCGCGGAACCAGGCGCGGGCGATGTGCTCGGCGTCGGCGTCGGCCAGTGCCTCCGGGGCCCAGAGCCAGTCGGCGACCAGGTGCGGCCCGTCCGGCCGGTCCTCGGTGACGGGCGTGGCCGCGAGCACGTGCCGCAGCGGCATGCTCGGGTGCACCCCGGTGCCGACGACGGCGTGCCGGGCGTCCGGCAGCCAGTCCCCGGCGCTCTCGTCCCGGTCGGTCCGGAACCGGCCGAGGTAGTTGAAGCCGAGCTCCGGCACGCCGTGCCGGGCCAGGGCGGTGACGGTCTGCGGGTTGAGGTGGCGCAGCAGCCCGTGGCCGAGCCCGTGGTCGGGCAGCCGGCCGAGCTGCTTCCGCACCCGGCGCACGGCCGCGTCGAGCGGCTCCCGCCCGGCGTCGCCCGGGTCCAGCCGTACCGGGAAGACGCTGGTGAACCAGCCGACCGTACGGGAGAGTTCGGCCTCGTCGGTGAACGGCTCGCGGCCGTGGCCCTCCAGTTCGACGGTGACGGCGCCGGCCGGGCGGTCGCGGTGCCGGCGCCAGTCGGCGACGGCGAGCGCGAGGCCGGTCAGCAGCAGGTCGTTGATCTCCCCGCCGTAGACCCGGCGGGCGGCGGCGAGCAGCGTCGCGGTGGTGTCCGCGGGCAGCTCCAGCCGGAGCCGGTGGGCGGAGCCGTACACGTCCCGCTCGGGGTCCAGCGGACGGGAGCCGAGCGGCTCCGCGGCCGCCGACTGCTCGGCCCACAGCGGGAATTCGCGCACCCGCTCGGCGGTGCGGGCCTGCTCGCCGAGCAGCTGCGACCAGCGGCGGTAGGAGGTGCCGACCGGTTCCGGGGCGAGGCCCCGGCAGGCGGCGGCGAGGTCGGCGACCAGGACCCGCCAGGAGACCCCGTCCACGCACAGGTGGTGGGTCAGCCAGACCAGCCGGCCGGGGCGGCCGGGGCCGGCGTCGAGCAGGACGAGCCGGGTCACCGCGCCGTCCTCGGGGGCCAGCCCGGTGCGGGCCGCGGCGATCTGCTCGTCGACGGCGGCGGCCAGCGCGGCC
>NZ_LFVW01000195.1:0-18309 GCF_001182915.1 Kitasatospora sp. MY 5-36 | reverse complement strand
CAGGCCGATCAGGTCGCACAGCCGCAGCGGGCCCGGCGACGGGACGGCCCTTGAGGCCCAGGTCGTAGCTCCAGACCACGGCCGCCAACGGCACCGCGACGGACAGGGCCCCACGCCCACCGCCCGCCGCGGCGAAGGCGAGCCCCGTCCCGGTGAGGCCGGCGGCCAGCGACAGGGCGACCGAAGGCTCCACCCGGCCGGAGGGGATCGGACGGTGCGGACGCTCGACCGCGTCGGTGTGCCGGTCGGCGTAGTCGTTGAGGGCCATGCCCGCCCAGTAGAGACAGACCGAGGACAGGGCCAGCAGTCCGGTGGCCGGTCCGAGCGGGCGGCCGGCCAGCGTCGCCCCGACCAGGGGGTCGCCGGGCACGGTGATCGCGGCCGGTGCCCGGACGAGTTCGGCGACGGTGCCGAGGCTCGGGATCCTCATGTGCGCGGCCCGCCGCCCGCGGTCGCCGCCGCGGTCTCCGCCGCGAACGCCCGCAAGGCCTCGTACTGGTCGGTCAGGGCGTAACCACCCGAGCCGACCGGGTCCTTGAAGAAGAAGCCCAGGGCCCCGAGCGGGCCCGAGACGCCCGCCGCGTGCGCGGTGGCGGTGAGCCGGACGAGATCCAGCACGAGCGGTGCGGCCAGCGCCGAGTCGCAGCCCTGCCAGGTGAACTGGAGGCTCATCCGCGCCCCGAGGAACCCTTCGAAGGCCACGTGGTCCCAGGCGGTCTTCCATTCGCCGAGCGCCGGTACGCAGTCGATGTGCACCGAGCCCTCCACCGGGTGCCCCAGCATGCGGCCCAGGCCCCGCCGCTTGGACGCCGTCTTGCTGGCGGCGGCGCCCGGATCGGCCAGGGTGGCGCCGTCCCCGCCGCCCAGCAGGTTCGTGCCGGACCAGGCCCGCACCTTCAACGCGCGGACGGCGAACATCGGTGCCAGGACCGACTGCACCAGCGTCTCGCCGGTCTTGGCGTCGCTGCCCGCGTACGGCAGGCCGCGCGCGCGGGCCAGGGCGTCCAGCGCGGGCAGCCGGGCACCGGTGGAGGGGGTGAAGTCCACGTAGGGGCAGTCGGCGGTGAAGGCCGCGTAGGCGTAGAGCGAGCTGGCCGGCAGGACGTCGGCCGGGCCGCGCAGGGCCGCCTCCAGCAGGTCGAGGTCGTGGTGTTCGGGGCGGTCCGGCACCGGCGCCTCGGTGGAGGCCACGTTGACGACCACGACGCGGTCCAGGCCCAGACGCCGCCGGAAGCCCTCGATGTCGACGGCGAGCGCCCGGGCCGCCACCGCCTGGGGCAGTCCGCTCCGACCGGTGGCGTAGCCCGGGCGGATCTCCTGGTCGGCGGCGACGACGGCCTTCTCCAGCGGTTCGAGCAGCCGCTGCGGCACCACCCCGGACTCGGCCAGCTCGGCGGCCCGGACGGGCAGGGGGACGGAGCCGGTGTCGTGCCCGCCGAACACCAGGGCGCCGAGCGGCGGCAGCCGGGTCCCGGGGAAGTCCTCGCTCGCGGTGACGCACCCCGTCGGCTCGGCCAGCCCCGCACCGACCGCCGCCGCGCCCACCACGGTGGTCGTGGCCACCGAGCCGCGCGCCCCCACCAGCCAGACCCCCGTCCGGGGCCCCGCTCCCGGTTCCGGCATGTGCCAGGCTCCTTCCGCTCGCCGGTCCGCGGTCACTCTCCGTCGATTCGGCGGAAATGCCGCAGGACCCTATCCGTTGTCACGTCGTCAACGATCCATCTATGCCGACGGCGGACGTTCCACTCACATCGGTGCGGCAGGAATCACCCGAATCGGCCTGGGCCGGAATCATGCGATCGCGGGGTGACTGACGCCGAGTGAACACCCTCGGCTGTCCGGGTCGAGGCGGGCTAGGGATCAAGGTGCGGTGGTACATCGCTGGCGGCTTCCCGCCAACCCCCTAGGAGGTGCTGTGAGCGTCCTTTCCGTTCCCCGGGTTTTCTTCCGCGGTCAGATGACCTTCAATCCGGCGACCATGAACAACAACGGCCTGTTCCCGACGTACGACTTCCGGACGGCGGAGCTGAACTGGAATTATCTCAAGGACAAGAAAATCACCCCGGACAATTTCCGGGAGGCCTTTCCGAAATGGGCGTTCAGTATGCAGACGGGCCAAGGCCCGGACGGGAAGGAGACGGAGGAGCCCCCTTCGGGGTGGAGCGCCTACGGCGGCAACGACTGGTGGCTCCACGTGCAGCCCCGCGACGCGCCGGACGGCAAGGGCGTCCTCACGACCGTGACCGGGGGGCAGACCGCGTACGGAGCGGATCCGTCGATCCCGGGCGACCCGCTGCTCGGCGCCGTCGTCAACCTGGCCGGGGACTCGTTCCCGATCGCCGACCTCACCCCGGAGGAGCAGACCGGCGACGGCCACTTCCCCAGGGCCGCGTTCCACACCAGCGCGAGCATGGCGGACAACAACCCGGATTCGGTCTGGAGCCCCTGCTTCTTCGCCAGGCGCATCCAGATCGGCAGCAGAACCAGCCCGGAGGAATTCTTCTACGGCGACATCGAGGACGGCCTCCAGCTGCCGGCGCGCTGGCAGAATTTCAGCCGCAACCTGAATCTGAAGGGGGACGTCTACCGCGACGGGGTCGGCGCCACCGTCGTCCAGGCGTGCGTGGGCCGGGACAATCTCCACTTCACCTCCGACAAATCGCCACTGCTGAACGCGCTCAAGAAGGAGATGGATTCCCAGAAGGCCCGCGGAATCATGATGCGGTACTCCGTCTATCTGACCCACTACTTCAACGCACCCGAGTTCGCCGGCTGCAAGACCCAGAAGGAGCGGTTCGAGAAACTACTGGACCTGTGGGAGCAGGACCGAAAAGCGGGGAATCCGCCACGTCGGAACACCTGCCTTTCCCGGGTGGTCGGCACGATCGGCCTGTGGCACGAGAGCGAGCCGGCTTCGGTACCCGGCGGGCGGTTCCTGGCGCCGGCGAACTCGGTGAAGGTCCTCGATTCGGAGAAGAATCCGGTGGACGCCTGGTTCGGGCCGGCGGTGGCGGAGATCCACCGGAATGCCGGGGGCACCCGCTACGTCAGCCTCGACCTGGGGGCCACGATCCCGGAGAAGGACGCCAGCGGTGACAAGGAGACGTCCTTCGGAACTCTGGAGCTCGTCGTCGCCGGCGCCGCCACCATCGAGACCGTGGCGGAGATCAAGCCCGATCTCTACGACAGGAGCGGCTACGAGCTGACCTCCGGCATCATCGACGTGCCGGTCGACGGCAAGGTGACCGACGCGGACCTGGCCGACGGGGTCCTGGGCATCCGGTGCAAGCCGAATGCCGAGCAGGTCACGATGCTGACGGAGAAGGTGCTCACGGCCCAGACCGAATTGCGATCGATCTACGTCGACCAGAGCGACAAGGACCGGGTGGTGGTGGTCGAGGTCCGGGACCGGGGTGCGATCCCCACCCGCGAGGTCGGGCTGGTCGTCCAGCAGTACCTGCCGGACCCGCCGCCACCCATGCAGAACGGCTCCTCCTGGAAGAAACCGGAGAAGAAGGAGGAGGAAGTCCTCACCATCACCAAGGTCGGGCCGGTGGTGAACGGCCGCGCGGAGATCGGGTTCACCGTGGTGGGCGGTCTCGAAGCCCCCAACCTCCCGGTCATCGCCTTCTTTCCCTACTACCTCGACGGGAGTCCGGCCGTTCCGCCGGAAAAGGTGGGGTACACGGGAGCGCCCTGGTCCTTCGTCTCGGCGTTCTACTGCTGTGTGCGGATGCTGCCCTTCGACGACCTGCTCCCCGCGGACTTCCGGAAGTACTGCGAGGAGCACCACAACGACCCGGCCGCCGCCTGGGACTACGTCTACAAGCGGGTTCTCTACGTGTACGACATGATCTTCCCGGTCATGAAGTACTACGCCGCGCTCGACCTGGGGGACCGGACGGCCGTCGAACGGAACATCGACCAGATCCTGGAACTGTCCTCGACCGCCATGGCGAACTCCTCGCTCTACATGCCCGTCACCAGGGACCTGTCCAGCGGCAAGCGCAAGGTGCTGGAGATGTACCGCACCCTGCTCAGGACCGGAAAGCCGAAGGAGGTCACCTCATGAGCTTCGAGGACGACATCAAGAAACTGCGGGAGATGCTGCAGAGCGCCTGCCTGGTCGAGTTCTCCACCATCCCCGCCTACCTGACGGGCTGGTGGTCGATCAAGGACCGCCGGAGCACCGCGGCCAAACTCATCCGGGAGCTGGTGACCGTCGAGATGCGGCACCTGTCGATCGCCGCGAACGTCCTGATCGCCACTGGCGCGGACCCCGACATCAAGGCCGTCGCCTCCCTCCCCTATCCGCGCTTCTTCAGTGCCCCCGGCCCCATGGAGATCCAACTCCAGCCCTTCGGGGACTCCTTCCTGGCCATGGGCATGTGCATCGAGTCCCCGGGGCCCGTCGACGAAGGGACCCTGCCGGAGGGGCTCAGGGCCGCACTGCCGGTCACCGCCGAGTTCGACCCGCGGTTGCACACCCCGATCCTCCCCGACCCGGGTGAGACGATCGGGCAGTTCTACCGGGACCTCATGCAGCACCTGAAGGACTGCGTCCACCTGTACGGGGAGAAGGCCGTGTTCCCGGCCGGGCGCCTCGACCGCCAGTACGCCTACTTCGGGCAGGACTGCATCACCGTGGAAGGCCTGGACGACGCGCTGACGCTCATGCAGGACATCATTTGGGAGGGTGAAGGGGACGGCGGAGGAATCCTGGACTCCAACCGCGACCTGTCGCACTACTTCACGTTCCACGAGCTGAGCGTCGGAAGGTTCTACCGGCAGGACGACAAACCGCTCGACCCCACCGGCGACGGCTTCCACGTCCCGAAAGGGGACGAGGTCGTGAACACACTCGTGAACCCCAAGCTGGCGAATTACGAGGAGAACCCGGACGCCCTCAAGGCCGCCCTCGGCTTCACGGAGCTCTACCAGAAGATGATCACAGACCTGGATGCCGGGTTCCGAGGACGCCCGGCCCTGATCGACGTGGCGATCGGACGGATGCGCCAGCTCCTGGCCCGCGCCGACGAGGTGCTGGTCTGCAAGCTGAAGGGCATGGACTACTACGCGGCCCCGACCTTCGAGCTGCCCGACCAGTGAGCCGGCGGTGCGGCGGACCCCCGGCTCCTCCAGGCTCCCTCCCGCCGTTGCCCGGCGGGCCGTCACCCGCCGGGTGGGTGGCTCGTTGAGCCGGGTGCGCCGCCCCGCGTGCGCAGTGGTAGTCGGAAGCGGCCTGAGGGAGTCTGCGGTGTCCACCGTCACCAACCCGTTCACCGGTGGCTACGCCCCGGTGGAGGAGGAAGTCACGGCCTTCGACCTGCCGGTCACGGGGACGATCCCGGCCGAGCTCAACGGCCGGTACCTGCGCAACGGGCCCAACGGGATGCGGCCGGAGGACCCGCGGCCGCGGCACCTGTTCGCCGGGTACGCCATGGTGCACGGGGTGCGGCTGCTCGACGGGCGGGCCCGGTGGTACCGCAACCGGCTGGTGCGCAGCGCCGCCGTGGCCGAGGCGCTGGGGGAGCGGCCGCGCCCCGGCGCCGTGCCGCGGATCGCCGACGTCGCGCCCAACACCCACGTGATCGGGCACGCCGACCGCACCCTCGCGCTGGTCGAGGGCGGCTTCCGCCCGTACGAACTCTCCTACGAGATCGAGACGGTGGGGGCCGGCGACTTCTGCGGCACGCTGCCCGACGGGTTCGCCGCCCACCCCAAGCTCGACCCGGTCACCGGCGAGCTGCACGCGATCACCTGGCAGCGGGACGACAGCGAGCGGCTGCGCCACCTGGTGGTCTCCCCGGAGGGCGTCGTCGTGCGCGCCGTGGACATCCCGGTCCCGCACCGGCCGGTGGTGCACGACATGGCGCTGACCCGGAACTTCGCCGTCGTCCTCGACCTCGCGGGGCGCGTCAGCATGCCCGACAACCTGGCACGCAAGACGTATCCGGCGGTCTGGGACGAGACCCGCGGCGCGCGGGTCGGGCTGCTGCCCCGCGACGGCACCGAGGTCCGCTGGTTCGAGGTCGAGCCCTGCTTCGTCTTCCACACCCTCAACGCCCACGAGGACGGCGACCGGGTCGTCGTCGACGTGGTCCGCTACCCGAGGATGTTCGCCGGCGGCGCGGTGGACGGGCAGAGCAGCCCCACCCTGGACCGCTGGACGGTCGACACCGTCTCCGGCACGGTCACCGAGACCCGGCTGGACGACCGGCCGCAGGAGTTCCCGGCGGTCAACCCGGCGGTGCTCGGCGGCGCCCACCGCTACGGCTACTCCACCGTGGCCACCCAGCTGCTGCGCCACCTCGCAGCGACGGCCGACGACCTGGACGCGCTGCCCCCGGAGGCCGCCGGGGACGCGCTGATCAAGCACGACCTGCGCCGGCAGTCCAGCACCGTACGGCAGTTCGGCGCGGGCCGGTACACCGGTGAGGTCTCCTTCGTGCCGAGGGAGGGCGCCCGCGGCGAGGACGACGGCTACCTGCTGACCTACGTCCACGACCCCGAGCGGGGCGCGAGCGACCTGGTCGTCCTCTCCGCCGAGGACTTCACCGGCGCCCCGCTCGCCACCGTCCACCTGCCGGTGCGGGTGCCGGCCGGCTTCCACGGCAGCTGGATCCCCGACCCCGTCCGAGAGGACTCCCAGTGAACACTCCGGCTGTGACCGCGCCCTCCGTGACCGCGCCCGCCGTATCCGCCCCGGCCGAGACCGTCGCCCGGCTGCGTGCGACCTTCCGCACCGGCCGCACCCGGCCGCTCGCCTGGCGCACCGAGCAGCTGGCCGGGCTGCGCGCCCTGCTGACCGGCCACCGCGAGGAGATCGCCGACGCCCTCCACGCCGACCTGCGCAAGCCGCGCGCCGAGACCGACATCGCCGAAGTCGACTTCACCGTACGGGAGATCGACCACACCCTGCAGAACCTGGAGCAGTGGCTGCGCCCCGAGCCGGTGCCCGCCGCCGCGCTCACCCGGCTGCCGCCGGGGACGAGCGCCCACACCGGCCACGCCCCGCTCGGGACCGTCCTGGTGATCGCGCCCTGGAACTACCCGGTGCAGCTGCTGCTGGTGCCGGTGGCGGGCGCGATCGCCGCCGGCAACACGGTGCTCGCCAAGCCGAGCGAACTGGCCCCGGCCTGCTCGGCCCTGCTGGCACGGCTGCTGCCCCGGTACGTCGACCCGGCGGCGATCGCCGTGGTGGAGGGCGGCGGGGAGACGACCACCGCCCTGCTCGCCGAGCGCTTCGACCACATCCTCTACACCGGCAACGCCCGCTTCGGCCGGACGGTGCTGCGGGCCGCCGCCGAGCACCTGACCCCGGTCACCCTCGAACTGGGCGGCAAGTCACCGGTGTTCGTGGACCGCGGCGTCGACCCCGGGCCGGTCGCCGCCCGGCTGGCCCGCGCCAAGTTCGCCAACGCGGGGCAGACCTGCGTGGCCCCCGACTACCTGCTGACCGACCCGGCCACGGCCCGCGCGCTGGAAGGCGCCCTGGCGCGCGCCGTCACCGAGCTGTACGGCCCCGACCCGGCGCGGTCACCGGCGTACGGGCGCATCGTCGACGAGCGGCACTTCGACCGGGTCGTCGCTCTCCTCGACTCGGGCCGTACGGTCTTCGGCGGGCAGCACGACCGCGCGGACCGCTACATCGCGCCCACCCTGCTGGCCGAGGTGGAGCCGGACGCCCCGGTCATGCGGGAGGAGGTCTTCGGCCCCGTCCTGCCCGTCGTCGAGGTCGCCGGCCTCGACGAGGCCATCGCCTTCATCAACGACCGGGACCACCCCCTCGCCCTCTACGCCTTCACCGGGGACGGGCACGCACGCCGCCGCCTGGCCGAGGAGACCGCCTCCGGCGCCCTCAACTTCGGCCTCCCGGTGGCCCACCTGGGCATCCCGGAACTCCCCTTCGGCGGGGTGGGGGAGAGCGGCTCCGGCCGCTACCACGGCCGCTGGTCCCTCGACACCTTCAGCCACCGCCGGGCCTGCCTGGACGCGCCCCTGGTGTGACCGGCCGGGTCCGGATCCCCGAGCTAGTAGTCCCAGGACATCGTGGCGGTGATGGCGGTCAGGACCAGCCAGCCGAGGAGGGGGAGGGCGAGGGTGAGGGTGAAGGGCCACTGGGCGGTGATGAGGATGATGCTGCCGAGGACGGTGAAGAGGACCAGGAAGGGGAGGACGGCGAGCGGGAGCGCCCAGCTGACGAGGCGGCGCAGGAGGAGGCCGTAGACGGCGAGGACGGTTCCCGTGCCGACCAGGAGGGCGAGCTTGAGGGCGGTGAGCCAGGGGGTGCTCTGGACGGTGGAGCGGTGGCCCTGGTGGGAGAGCTCGACCACGCGGCCCCGCCAGAGGGTCAGGTCCACGTTGACGCCGTTCTCCAGGCTGTCGTAGAGGCCCTCGGTGACGCTGTAGGTGGCGGTGGGCACCGTCTCGCGGGAGACGGTCAGGCCGTAGGTGGTGGAGTCTCCGTTCGAGTCGGTCTTCTTGGCCGTCACCCGGCCGGTCTCCTGCTTGGTGCAGTCCGCGCCGGGTGCGGTGGCGGGGGCGCCGCAGACCGGGGCGCCGCGGTAGGCGAGCGCCTCGTCGTAGGTGTCGACGAACCAGGAGAAGCCGAGGGCGACGGTGGACAGGCCGATGACGACCAGCAGGGCCTGGGCCACGATCCGGGCGGCCGGGGTGACGGACCGCCGGCTGTGGTGCCGGGGGCGGCGGGGTGGCGGGGTGGCCGCCTGGTCGGTCGGCGGAGTCGGGACGCGGTCGGTCGGCGGCTCACTCATCGTCGTCGCTCAGCGCCGGCCCCGCCAGCTCGCGTTCCCGGTGCAGCCGGTCCCGGAGCTCCGCCGTCTCCCGCAGCCCGTCGCCGTCGGCGACCCTGATCCGCGCGTCCATCGCACTCCCTCGGCCTCGCCCGGGCGCCTCCCGGGTTCAGTCGGGATGATGGCAGGGGCCGGCGGTGGCGGGGGAGTGGCCTGGCGAGCTTGTGACCGACTTGTGGAACTCGGCCGGGGCGTGGGGCTGGTGGTGCGCCCGGCGACGGGTCAGGGCAGCAGCAGGCCGGCGAGTTCGTCCAGCAGCTCGGTGACCCTGCGGGCCTTCTCCGGGTCGGGGACGGCCTTGGTGATGACGGGCTCGGCGGGCCGGGCGACGTGGGCGCGGATGGCGTGCCGGGCCGACTCGGAGACGGTCAGCAGGGTTCGGCGCCCGTCGGCGGGGTCGGCGGCGGCGTCGAGCAGGCCGCGTTCGCGCAGCCGGGCGACGGAGACCGAGACGTGGCTCTGGGCGAAGCCGGTGCGGACCCGGATCTCCTGGACGGCGGTGGCGGGGTGGCGGTACACGTCGGAGACCACGGCGATCTCCCCGGCGCTGAGGTGCTCGGCGGCCGGGTCGGTGATCATCGCGCGGCCGAGTTCCGTCAGCCGCTTGCCGAGTCTGAGGAGTTGCACGCCGTCCATGCCCGCAAGAATACATCTTCACCGATATATCTCCACCAATACATCTTCACTGATGCATCGGTGCCGATGTAGATTGCCGGGCATGACGACCTCCGAACCGCTCAGCCCGGTCTCCCGCACCGCCCTGTCCGTCGCCCGGGTGCGGGCCTACGAGAGCTCCCGACCCGACCCGCTCTTCGTCGACCCGTACGCCCTCGCCTTCGTGGACGCCGCCGGCCTCGAACCCGCCCTCTCCGGCCCGGTCAGCAGCCTCGCCAAGGCCCTCGTCGCCCACGGCATCCTGCGCACCCGCTTCTACGACGACCGGCTGCCGGCCGCCGGCGCCGACCAGGTGGTGGTGCTGGCGGCGGGCCTGGACACCCGCGCCTACCGGCTGGACTGGCCGTCCGGCACCCGGGTGTTCGAGCTCGACCTCGGCCCGGTGCTGGACTTCAAGCAGCAGGTCCTGGACGGCCTCGGCGCCGTGCCGAAGGCCCGGCGCACCGCCCTGCCCGTCGACCTGGTCGACCCGCGGTGGCCCGAGCGGCTGGTCGCCGCCGGCTTCGACCCGGCCCGGCGCTCGGTCTGGCTCGCCGAAGGCCTGCTGGTCTACCTCGCCCCGGACGAGGCGGCCGGGCTGCTCACGGCGGTGGCCGGGCTGGCGGCCCCGGGCAGCCGCCTCCTGCTGGAGCAGGGCGGGGACGTGAGCCGCACACCGCAGGACCCGGCGCTCACCCACCTCACCGGGCTGTGGCGCGGCGGGCTCGGCCCGGGCACCGGCGACTGGCTGGCCGGGCACGGCTGGACGGTGGAGACCACCGCCCTGACCCGGCTCGCGGAGACGTACGGGCGCCCGCTCCCGGACCCGTCGACCACGAGGGCGTTCATCGAGGCGGAGCGGCGTACCGCGGACTGACGCCGGGGCCTGACGGATCATCAGTTCTGGTCGGCGGGCTGGGGCGGCCAGGTGTCCGGGGCCAGGACGCCGGTGGTGTAGGCGCGGGCGACCAGGGCGGTGCGGTTGGGGACGCGCCAGCGGCGGGAGAGCCGGGCCAGGTGGTAGTTGACGCCGTCCGGGGTGATGCCGAGGGCCCGGGCGATCTGCGCGGTGGTGTCGCCCCGGGCCGCGGCGGCGAGGATGCGGGCCTCGACCGGGCTGGCCTCGGCCCGGGGGCCGGACGGCGGGGCCTCGGCGGCGGGCTCCGCCGCCTGTAGCGACAGCAGGAGGTTCGGGGTCTGCTCCGGGGTGTCGCTGACCAGGTCGACGGTCATCTCGCCGTGCCGCTCGGTGCCGCCGGCGGGCGTCCAGGAGACCCGGGCCGGGTACTGCGAGCGGCGGTGCAGCCGGACGGCCTCGGTGAGCGCCTCCAGGGTGCCGGTGTCCCGCAGGGTGAAGAACTCCAGAATCCTACGGTGGCGCAACTGGCCCGGCAAGCAGCCGAATTCGGCTGCCATCGCGCGGTTGACGATCAGGATCTGCCCGCCGAACTCGCACACCGCGATGGGCATCGGCACGTGGTCCATCAGCCGCAGCGCCCGGTTGCGCCAGATCACCGCCGGGTCCAGGCGGCCGCCCGGCAGGGGGGCGCAGTCCTCGGTCGATCGCATCGGTGGTTCTCCTCTCCGGGGCCAGGGCTGACGGTTCGTGGGCAAGCCCGTCGGAGCCCCTGGTACTACACAATCATGTAGTGATCGGGGTCTGACCTTCCGCCCGGTGGGCGCACAGTGGTGGAAGACCGAAGTTTCCTGCCGTGGGAGGGGCCACAGCGATGACCGAGACCGTGGAGAGCACGACCGAGGGCCAGTGGACGGCCGAGGACGGGTGGGCGGCCGGCGGCGAGCGGGCGGACGGGGCCGGGAGCGGTCGGGCCGTCCCCCTGGTGGACATCTCGTCGGCGCCGCCGATCGCCGCCCCGATGCTGCGCACCATGGAACTGGCCAGAGAGCACGGCCCGGCCTTCGTCCAGCGGCTGCACGGCCGGGACAGCCTGATCGTCAGCGGGCTGGAGCTGGTCGAGGAGCTCGCCGACGAGACCCGGTTCACCAAGTCGATCGGCCCGGGCCTGGAGAACGTCCGCCAGTTCACCGGCGACGGCCTGTTCACCGCCTACAACGACGAGCCCAACTGGGCCCGGGCGCACGACATCCTGATGCCGGCCTTCGCGCTCGGCTCGATGCGCACCTACCACCCGGTGATGCTGCGGGTGGCCCGCCGGCTGGTCGACTCCTGGGACCGCCGGGAGGCCGCCGGACTGCCGGTGGACGTGCCCGGCGACATGACCCGGATGACCCTGGACACCATCGGACTGGCCGGCTTCGGCTTCGACTTCGGCTCCTTCGAGCGGGACGAGCCGCACCCCTTCGTCGAGGCGATGGTGCGCTGCCTGGGCTGGGCGATGAACAGGCTCACCCGCGACCCGGAGGCCGACCACCGCGAGCGGGACACCGCCTTCCGGGCCGACGCCGACTACCTGGCCGCCGTGGTGGACGAGGTGATCGCCGCCCGCTCCGCGGAGGGAACCGCCGGGGAGGGAGCTGTTGGGGAGGGCGAGCAGGCTCCGGCCGAGGACCTGCTGGGCCTGATGCTCGGCGCGGTCCGCCCCTCGGACGGGACCCGGCTGGACGCCGAGAACATCCGCAACCAGGTGATCACCTTCCTGATCGCCGGCCACGAGACCACCTCGGGCGCGCTCTCCTTCGCGATGTACTACCTGGTCAAGCACCCGACGGTGCTGCGCCAGGTGCAGCGGGAGGTGGACGGGCTCTGGGGCGACCAGGCCGACCCGGAGCCCTCCTACGAGGACGTCGGACGGCTGCGCCACACCCGCCAGGTGCTCAACGAGGCGCTGCGGCTGTGGCCGACGGCGCCCGCGTTCAGCCGGGAGGCCCGCGAGGACACCCTGCTCGGCGGCCGCATCCCGCTGCGCGCCGGGGAGACCGTCTTCGTCTCCACGCCGATGCTGCACCGGGACCCGTCGTGGGGCGACAACCCGGAGCTGTTCGACCCGTCCCGGTTCGACCCCGAGTGCGAGGAGGCCCGCTCCCCGCACGCCTTCAAGCCCTTCGGCACCGGCGAACGCGCCTGCATCGGAAGGCAGTTCGCGCTGCACGAGGCCGTCATGCTGCTCGGCATGCTGGTCCACCGCTACCGGCTGATCGACCACACCGACTACCGGCTGACCATCAAGCAGACGCTCACCATCAAGCCCGACGACTTCACCCTCGGCCTCGCCCGGCGCACGCCCGGCCGGGCCGCGACCGCCTCCGGCTCCACCGCTGCTGCCAGCGGCACCACCGAGCGGCCCGGGACGGCCGGGCGGGTCCGCCAGGGGACCGGGCTGCTGCTCCTGCACGGCTCCAACTACGGCGCCTGCCGGGAGTTCAGCCGGCAGCTCGCGGAGGCCGCCGCCGACCTCGGCTGCGAGACGGAGACCGCCCCGCTGGACGCGTACGCGGACGGACTGCCCACCGACCGGTCGGTGGTGATCACCACCGCCTCGTACAACGGGCAGCCGACCGACGACGCGGCCCGGTTCGTCCGCCGGCTCCAGGAGGCCCAGGAGGCTCAGGACGCCGGGGAGGGGCAGGAGGGCGGGACGGCCGAGGGCGTCGAGTACGCGGTGCTCGGCATCGGCGACCGCACCTACGCCGCGACCTACCAGCGCGTCCCGGGGCTGATCGACGACCGGCTCGCCGCGCTCGGCGGCACCCGGCTGCTGGCCCGCGCCGAGGCCGATGCCTCCGGCGACCTGGCCGGCACCGTACGGCAGTTCACCGCCGAGCTGCGCGAGACCCTGCTGGCGCGCTACGGGGACGCCGACGCCCCCGCCGAGGCGCGGCCGGCGGCCGCCTACTCGGTGACCGAGGTGACCGGCGGCCCGCTGGCCGCGCTGGCCGCCCGGCACGGCATGGCGGAGCTGACCGTCACCGCCGTCGGCAGCCTGACCGACCCCGCCTACCACCGGGTCAAGCGGCTGGTCCGGCTGGCCCTGCCGGAGGGCACCGGCTACCGGACCGCCGACCACCTCACCGTGCTCCCGGCCAACGACCCGGCGCTGGTCGAGCGCGCCGCCAAGCTGTTCGGCGCCGACCTCGACACGGTGCTGGGCATCGTGGCGCACCGGCGCACCGGACTGGCCGTCGACCGCCCGCTGACGGTGCGCGAACTGCTCACCCGCCACGTCGAGTTGCAGGACCGGCCGAGCGCCGAGCAGCGCGCCGCCCTGGCCGCGCTCAACCCCTGCCCGCCCGAGCAGGCCGCGCTGCGGGCGCTGCCCGAGGACGACCCGCGCACCCTGCTGGACCTGGTCGAGGACCACCCGGCCCTCCAGGGGCGGCTCGGCTGGCCGGTGCTGCTGGAGCTGCTGCCGCCGATCCGGCCGCGGCACTACTCGATCTCCTCCTCGCCGGCCGGCGACCCGGGCCGGGCGGAGCTGATGGTCTCGGTGCTCAGCGGGCCGGCCCGTTCGGGCCGGGGCACCTTCCGGGGCACCGGCTCCGGCTACCTCGACCGGGTGGCCGTCGGCGACACCGTGCTGGCCCGGGTCCAGCCCTGCCGGGAGGCGTTCCGGATCGGCCACCGGACCCCGGTGGTCATGATCGCGGCCGGCACCGGCCTGGCGCCCTTCCGGGGCGCCGTCGCCGACCGCCGGGCGCTGCTCGCCGAGGGGGCCGGGCTCGCCCCGGCGCTGCTGTACTTCGGCTGCGACGACCCGGACGCGGACTACCTGCACCGCGGTGAGCTGGAGGCGGCCGAGCAGGCCGGCGCGGTCTCGCTGCGGCCCGCCTTCAGCGAGCGGCCGCGGGACGGGCGGCGCTACGTGCAGGACCGGATCGCCGCCGAGGCGGCCGAGGTCTGGGAGCTGCTCGAAGCCGGTGCCGAGGTGTACGTGTGCGGCGACGGCGCCCGGATGGCGCCGGGCGTCCGGGAGGCCTTCCGGACGCTGTACCGCGAGCGCGTCCCGGGCGCGGACGAGCAGCGGGCGCAGGCCTGGCTGCAGGGGCTGATCGAGGCCGGGCGGTACGTCGAGGACGTGTACGCCGGCTGACGGCTCACCCCTCCCGAGACGGCCGTGGGCCTGCCGCACCGGTGCGGCAGGCCCACGGCTCGGCGGGCGGGGACGGCGTCAGTACACGCTGACCTGGTACGCGGAGAGCGCCGCGTTGACGGGCTGGTAGAAGGTCGTCCCACCCGAGGTGCAGTCGCCGCTGCCGCCCGAGGTGAGGCCGAGCGCCTTGGCCCCGTCGTACAGCGGGCCGCCCGAGTCGCCCTGCTCGGCGCAGACGTTGGTCTGGATCAGGCCGCGGACGGTGCTGCCGTCCGTGTAGCGCACGGTGGCGTTGAGCCCGGTGACGGTGCCGCCGTGGGTGCCGGTGGTCGAGCCGGTGCGCTGCACCGCCTCGCCGACGACGGCGTCCGGGGCGGAGGTGAAGCCGCCCGGGTGGCTGAGCGCGCTGTTGTCGTAGCGGACCAGCGCGTAGTCGTGGCCGGGGAAGGTCGAGCCGATGGTCGGGCCGATCAGGTTGGCGTGGTTGACGTCGGTGTACCAGGTGGCGGCGACGTTGCCGCAGTGCCCGGCGGTGAGGAAGTAGTAGGTGCTGCCGCTGACCACGTTGAAGCCGAGCGAGCAGCGGTACTGGCCGCCGTAGATGGCGTCGCCGCCGGCGAGCAGCGGGGTGAACGCGCCGGGGACGCGGTGGACGGTGATGGTGGACGCGTCGGCGCCGGCGGAGCTCATCAGCTTGGCGAGCGAGACCGGGGAGACGGTGCTGTCGGCGGTCACCACGACATGTCCGGCGGCCTCGTCGACGTACCAGGCGGTGCCGTTGACCTCGGCGCCCAGGATGGCCTCGCTGACCGCCAGGAGCTGCTCCGGTCGGGCGGTGGGGGCCGTGGGGACGGTGGGGGCGGTGGGGATGGGAGCGGCTGCGGCGCCCGGCGCGGCGACCGCGGTGGCGGTCAGCAGGCCCAGGGCGGCGGCGAGCAGGCGGAAGCGGCGCGTACGGCCGGTACGGCGGGTGGTGCCGGGTGTGGTGCCGGTGCGGGGCGTGGGGCGCATGGTCCTCACCGATCTCCTCCAGAGGGGGGCGACGGCCCTGAGGGTTGGGGCCGTGAAGCGCGGTCAGGCGATGGGCGGACCCCGGCCGGTGCTTTCCGGAAGCACGGCGGATGATCAGCTCCTGACCGGCGCTGACCGGAAGTATGAGGAAACGGACCGTTCGGTACAAGCTTTCTGATGGGGTGTCGGCGGACCCGCAGGCTCAGGAGTGAGCCCGCGGGTCCGCCGTTCGGCGGCTGCCGTGCCGCTCCTACACGGCGGGCAACGGTTCGGACCCGGCGAGCCGGCGGCCGCGGTGGAGGGCGCGCAGCGAGAGCGCGCACGCTGCCCCGAGGGCGCACAGCGCCAGCCAGGGGAGCGCGGCGAGCCCGGCCGCGCGGGCGGCGTCCAGGGCCGCGCCGGTCAGCAGGTTCCCGAGGGTGATGCCGACCCCGCAGACGGTGTTGTAGAGCCCGTAGTGGGTGGCGACCAGGCGGTCCCCGGAGAGCCGGACCACCGTGTCCATCTCGAACGGGTACGCCAGCACCGTGCCCAGGGCCAGCAGGAACGCGGCCAGCGCCGGCGGCCCGGCGGCCAGCGCCCAGCGCCCGGGGCCCGCCTCGGGAACAGGCAGGGCCGAGGCGGCGAGCAGCGGCAGGAAGGCCGCGCCCATCACGGCCACCCCCGCGACCAGGGCCGTCCCCGGCGCGATCCGGGCCCGGCACCAGGCCGTCACCCTGGTCTGGAGCAGGATCGTGCCCAGCCCGGACACCACGAACAGCAGCGCCGTCGCCACCGTCCCGCCGGTGCCGCCGCCGCCCAGCCGGCGGACCTCCAGCGGCAGCGCCAGGTACACCTGGAAGGACAGCACGTACGAGCCGGTCATCGCGCCCGCGAAGAGCAGGAACGGCCGGTTGGCCAGCACCCCGCGCCACTGCGCGAGGACACCCGTGCGCTCGTGCCCCTCGTCCGGCCCGGAGCCCCGGCGGGCCGGCAGCGACCGGATCTGCACCGCGCTGAGCACCGCGAACACCCCGGCCGCGACCAGGCAGGTGGTGCGGAAGTCCACCGCCGTCAGCGCCATGCCCACCAGCGGGCCGAGCAGGACGCCCGCCTGGTAGAAGACGTTGAACAGCGCGAACGCGGCCACCCGCCGCTCCTCGCCCGCGTCCCGTGCCAGGTACGCCCGCACGGCCGGGTTGAACAGCGCCCCGGCCAGGCCGGTGGCCGCCGAGGCCGTCACCAGGGCGGGCAGCGAGGAGGAGAGGCCGAGCGCGGCGAAGCCGGCGGTGCGCAGCAGGCAGCCCGCCACGATCAGCGGCTTGTAACCGAACCGGTCGGCCAGCGTGCCGCCGACCAGGAACATGCCCTGCTGGGTGAAGTTGCGCACCCCGAGCACCAGCCCGACCGTCCAGCCGGCCAGGCCCAGACCGCCGGACAGGTGCGCGGCCAGGTAGGGCATCAGCATGTAGAAGCCCAGGTTGATGGTGAACTGGTTGACCATCAGCAGCCGGACGCTGCGCTCGTGGCCCCGGAACTGGGCGGTCAGCCCCCTCACGCGGCACCGCCGGGGGCGCCCGGGAGGGTCAGCGGGTCGACCACCTCGGCGCACCGGGTCCAGCGGGTGACCTCCCGCTCGTCCGGCCGGGCGAGCTCGTCCGGGCCGTCCGCCGGCGGGTGGTCCAGCAGGTCGTGCGCGGCGCCGTACTCGTCGTCGTAGACGGTGCCGAGGTAGCGCTGCGGCCCGTCCGGGAAGATCGCGGCGATCCGGGTGCCGGCGGGCCGGGTACGGGCCAGCCAGCCGGCCACCAGGGCGACCGCGCCGACGCTCCAGCCGCCGGTGGCGTAGTGCGAGGCGGCCAGCCGGCGGCAGGTCCAGACGGCCTCGGCCGGGGCGACCCAGTGGACCTCGTCGAAGGCCTGGTAGGCGACGTTGCGCGGGTAGATGCTGGAGCCGAGGCCGCGCATCAGCCGGGTCCGGGCGGGCTGCCCGAAGATCGTGGAGCCGACGGTGTCCACCCCGACCACCCGCAGCCCCGGGTAGAGCTGGCGCAGGACTCGCGAGGTGCCGGCCGAGTGCCCGCCGGTGCCGACGCTGCACACCAGCACGTCCAGGTGGCCCAGTTGGGCGGCGAGCTCCAGCGCCAGCGGGGTGTAGGCGGTGGTGTTGTCGGGGTTGTTGTACTGGTCGGGGCACCACGATCCCGGGTGGCGGGCCAGTAGTTCGGCCACCCGGTCGCGCCGGGCCTGCTGCCAGCCGCCCCGCGGGTGCGCACTGGCGACCGCCTCCACCTCGGCGCCGTACGCGGTGAGCAGCCTGGTCATGGTCGGCTCCAGCCCCGGGTCGGTGACCAGCGTGACCGGGTGCCGGTACACCATGCCGGCCAGCGCGAGCCCCAGTCCCAGCGTGCCGCTGGTGGACTCCACGATCCGGCCGCCCGGGCGCAACTCGCCCCGGGCCCGGGCCCGTTGGACCATGTGCAGGGCCGGGCGGTCCTTGATGCCACCGGGGTTGAAGCCCTCCAGCTTGGCCCAGAAACCGCGGCCCGCCGGGGCGAGCGGCTCGCCGATCCGCAGGACCGGGGTGTTGCCGACCAGGCCGCTGAGGGCCGCGTGGTCGTCCGTGCGATGGGTGAGGGACGTCATGTCTCGTCTCCTGTCGGGAGGTTGGCGGAAGGTACGGCAGCTCGGACGGACACCGAGCCGCTATATCCGCCACCGACTGGTGACCAGCAACGGGCCTCTCGGCCCGGACGTACGGGCGGCGCGCCCGGCGGCGGCCGTCGGGCGGGGCGCGGCAGGCTCCGCCCGGTCCCCGCCGGGGGCGGTGGCCGGGGACG
>NZ_LFVW01000194.1:0-18395 GCF_001182915.1 Kitasatospora sp. MY 5-36 | reverse complement strand
CCCGAGCGCGTCCGCCAGCTCGGCCACCGCGCCGTTCGGCGAGACGGCCAGCACCTCGTCGACGGCGCGCCCGTCCAGCGCGCGGCGCAGCTCGGCGCGGAAGCCCGGGTCGGCCAGCCGGTCGGCGGTGAGCACCTGGTCGCCGTGGGCGCCGGGCGGCGGCACCACGAAGGCCAGGCTGTCGGCCCGTACGCCGGTCAGCCCGGTGACGTACGCCAGGTACTCCGGGTCGGGGCCGCAGGGCAGCACCAGGACGTCCCCGTCCTCGGCCCACCAGAGCATCCGCTGCGCCCCGCACCCGGCGAACCGCAGCTCCGCCGGCGGCGTCCCGGCGAGGTCCCCGACCATCTCCTCGGTGCGGTTGTTCGCGATGCAGAGCGTCGTCATCTGGTGAACCCTTCCGGCCTTCGCCGCTGTTGCGGCCCTGGTCCCACGTGCGGCACGGGTGTGGCGTGCGCTACCGGTGTAGCGCACCGGGGTTGTTCTGGTTCGGCGCTCGGTCATTGAACAAAAGGCCGAACAACCGGCGGCCCTCCGACCCGCGCCGGTCGCCCCCCGGAGCGGGCACCGCCCCAGCAGGGCGCACCGGCCCCAGGAGTACCGTGGGTGTGCTGTTCGACCGTCCCGGTCCGTCCGACCCGACCGGCCCGGCTCCATCCGCAGAGAGGGTACGAACTCCCATGACCACCACCGTCGCCGCCTACGCCGTGCCGGCCCCCAAGGCCCCGCTGGAACGTACGACCATCGAGCGCCGCGCGGTCGGCGAGCACGACGTGCTGATCGACATCGCCTTCGCCGGCATCTGCCACTCCGACATCCACCAGGCCCACGAGGGCTGGGGCCGGGCGGTCTTCCCCATGGTGCCCGGGCACGAGATCGCGGGCGTCGTCGCCGAGGTCGGCCCCGGCGTCACCGGCTTCGCGGTCGGCGACCGGGTCGGCGTCGGCTGCATGGTCGACTCCTGCCGCACCTGCGACAACTGCCGGGCCGGCCTGGAGCAGTACTGCGACGAGGGCCCGGTGTGGACGTACAACGCCGTCGGCAAGGACGGCCGGCCCACGTACGGCGGCTACGCCAAGACCGTGGTCGTCGACGAGAACTACGTGGTCCGCGTCCCCGAGGCGCTGCCGCTGGACAAGGCCGCGCCGCTGCTGTGCGCGGGCATCACCACCTACTCCCCGCTGCGGCACTGGAACGCCGGCCCCGGGAAGCGGGTCGCCGTGGTGGGCCTCGGCGGGCTCGGCCACATGGGCGTGCAGATAGCCCACGCGCTCGGCGCCGAGGTCACCGTGCTGTCCCAGTCGCTGCGCAAGAAGGACGACGGCCTGCGGCTGGGCGCCGACCACTACTTCGCCACCAGCGACCCGGCGACCTTCCAGAGCCTCGCGGGCACCTTCGACCTCATCCTCAACACCGTCTCCGCGCCGATCGACTTCGCCGCCTACTTCTCCCTGCTGCGCACCGACGGGGCGATGGTCAACGTCGGCCTCCCGGAGGAGCCGCTGGAGGTCGACATCCGGGCGCTGGGCGGCCGGCGCCGCAGCATGAGCTCCTCAGGCATCGGCGGCATCGCCGAGACCCAGGAGATGCTGGACTTCTGCGCCGAGCACGGCGTGGCGGCCGAGATCGAGCTGATCGGCGCCGAGAGGATCAACGAGGCGTACGAGCGGGTCCTCTCCAGCGACGTCCGCTACCGCTTCGTCATCGACACCGCCACCATCTGACGACCGGCCGGGCCGGGCCCCTTCGGAGGGACCGTGCGACCGATCCTGGCCACCGGGGCCGCCGGCCGCGTCGTCCGGCGGCACACCGACCGCTTCACCGGCTGACGACGGCCTCCCGCGGCCCGGACCGCGGGAGGCCGTCGTCAGCTCAGCCGGGGATCAACGCCCCTGGAGGCGCTTGACGTTGTCGCCGAAGCTCCAGCCCTTCGAGCCGTCCCAGTTGATCGACCACGTCATCAGACCCTTCAGCGAACCGCTGAAGGCGTTCCACGCCTGGCCGACCGACCCCGGGTCCATGTAGCCGCCGCCCGCGCCGGGCTGGGCCGGCAGGCCGGGCACCTGCTTGTCGTACGGCACCCTGATGGTGGTGCCCTGGATGGTCAGGCCGTTGTTCAGGCAGGTGGTCTGCGCGGTGAAGCCCTGCACGGTGCCGGCCTGGTAGGAGTCGCCGGAGCAGCCGTACATGCTGCCGTTGTAGTACTGCATGTTCAGCCACCACAGCTGCCCGTTGTCGGCGTACTTCTTGACGATCGGCAGGTAGGCGCCCCAGATCGACCCGTAGTTGACGCTGCCGCCGGTGACGTACGCGGTCTCCGGGGCCATCGTCAGGCCGAAGCCCGCGGGCATCTGGGCCAGCACGCCGTCGATGATGCGGATCAGGTTGGCCTGGGAGGCGGACAGCGTGTTGATGTTGCCGCTGCCGGACAGGCCGGTCTCGATGTCGATGTCGATCCCGTCGAAGTTGTACTTCTTGAGGATCGGGACGACGGTCGCCACGAACTTGTCGGCCACCGTGCTGGAGCTCAGGTCGATGCCCGCGGCGGCGCCGCCGATCGACATCAGGATCGTCGCCCCGGCCGCCTTGGCCTGGCACATCTCGGCGGGGGTCGAGACCTTGACGTTGCTGTCCATGCCGTCCTGCCACAGCACGGTGCCGTCCGAGAGGATCACCGGGAAGGCGGCGTTGATGACGTTGTAGCCGTGTGCGGCCATCCGGCTGTCCGTGATGGGGACCCAGCCCATGCCGGGGTGGACGCCGTTCAGGGCGCCGTCCCAGTTCTCCCAGTAGCCCTGGAGGACCTTGCCCGACGGCTTGGGCTTCGTGGGGCAGGTGTCGCTCGGCGGCGTCGTGGTGGGCGGCGTCGTCGTCGGAGGCGTGGTGGTGGGCGGAGTGCTGGTCGGCGTCGTCGTCGGAGGCGTGCTGGTCGGCGGCGCGGTGGTCGGGGTGGGGCTGGGGCTGCTGCCGCCGGGGCCGGTGAGCACCACGTCGTCCGCGTAGAACGCGGGCTGCCCGTACCAGCCGTGCAGGAAGACGGTCACCGAGGTGGTGTTCGCCCCGGTGGTGAAGCCGACGCTGAGCTGGCTGTACGAGGGGCTGCTCGCCGTCCAGGTGGAGGCGTTGGTGACGCCGGTGCCGGTGGCGCCCAGGTAGACGTAGCTGCCCTGGACGTAGGCGCTCAGCGTGTACTGGGAGTTGGGCTGCACGCTGATGGTCTGGGTGCACTGGGCGGTGTCCTGGCCGGTCGGCGTGGCCTGGAGCGCGGAGGCACCGGAGTGGACCGGGCTGCCGACGGCCGCGCCGGAGCCGCCGAAACAGGTCCAGTCGGAGAGCCCGTTCTCGAACCCGGGATTGGACACCAGGTTGGGGGTGGCGGCGCCGGCCGTGACGGTGCCCGCCACGGCGATGCCGGCGCCGATCACGGCGGCGGCGCTCACCCCGGCGAGGGAGCGCGTCAGGACGCTCGACCCGTGCCGGGCGCGGCCGGTGCGGGGGGCCTGCGACGCGCGTTCCACGGGCGCCTGCTGCGGGCGTGGACGACTCGGCCTTCGACGGAACATGTGGTGCTCCCTTCCCGCCGAGCGCCATGGACATGACCGACGCGTGGGGGCGCGACGCCCGGCTTGGGTGAGGTGGGGGGACATGTGGGGCTGTGCCGGTCCGGATCGTAGGAGGGGCGGCGGGGCCCGTCAATAGGTCTGGACCATTTAAGGTCTGGACCAATCCCCCGGGGAGCGCCGAACCCCCGTACGGTCGGCGCTCCGGGTCGCGGTGGACCTGACGCCGGCCGACGGGGGTCGGCAGGGTGGATCAGACGGCCGGCCCGGCGGTCATCAGCGCCGTGATCTCCTCGGCCAGCTCCGGGCCGAGCTCGCCCCAGCCCTCCTTGTAGCCGTACACGCCGGCCAGGGTGCGGGCCTCGTAGTCGCCGTTCAGGATCTCGATGTCGTCGGCGGTGATGAGCGCCGGGTGGGCGACGCCGACGGCCGACGAGACCTTCATCAGCTCCTTGCGCAGGGTGCGCAGGTAGGCGGCGGCCCGGTCGGCCTTCGACGTCGGGTCCAGGCCGCGGGCGAGCCACGCGTTCTGGGTCGCGATGCCGGTGGGGCACTTGTCGGTGTGGCACTTCTGCGCCTGGATGCAGCCGATCGACAGCATCGCCTCCCGGGCCACGTTGATCATGTCGGCGCCCAGGGCGAAGGCGACCGCGGCGTTCTCGGGCAGGCCGAGCTTGCCGGAGCCGATGAAGGTCAGGTCGTCGGTCAGCCCCAGCTCGGCGAAGGTGCCGTAGACCCGGGAGAAGCCCATCCGGAACGGCAGCGACACCGAGTCGGCGAACATCCGCGGCGCCGCGCCGGTG
Organism: Kitasatospora sp. MY 5-36; assembly: GCF_001182915.1. Taxonomy (NCBI): domain Bacteria; kingdom Bacillati; phylum Actinomycetota; class Actinomycetes; order Kitasatosporales; family Streptomycetaceae; genus Kitasatospora; species Kitasatospora sp. MY 5-36. The sequence goes on along the minus strand of NZ_LFVW01000194.1, from coordinate 14,032 downwards.
CCGCCCTCGCCGCCGTCGACCGTCACGAAGTCGACCCCGCGGTCGCCGCGGGCCATCAGCGTGGCGAGCTCCTGCCAGAAGCCCGCCTCCCCCACCGCGCTCTTGACCCCGACCGGCAGGCCGGTCTCGGTGGCGATCAGCTCGACGAAGTCCAGCATCGAGTCGACGTCGCCGAACGCGGTGTGCCGCGACGGGGAGGCGCAGTCCTGGCCGACCGGGATGCCGCGGATCCCGGCGATCTCCGGGGTCACCTTCGCGCCCGGCAGCATGCCGCCCAGCCCCGGCTTGGCGCCCTGGGAGAGCTTGATCTCGATCGCCTTGACGGGGGCGCCGGCGACGACCTCCTTGAGCTTGTCGAGGTTGAAGGCGCCGTTCTCGTCCCGGCAGCCGAAGTACGCCGTCCCGAGCTGGAGGACGAGGTCACCGCCGTTGCGGTGGTACGGCGAGAGGCCGCCCTCGCCGGTGTTGTGCATCGTGCCCGCCAGCGCCGCGCCCTTGTTGAGCGCCGTGACGGCCGCGCCGGAGAGCGAGCCGAAGCTCATCGCCGAGATGTTCACCACGCTGGCCGGCCGGAAGGCCTTGGCGCGGCCGCGCGGCCCGCCCAGCACCTTGGCCGAGGGCAGCGGTGCCTGCGGGTCGTGGGCGTCGGGGAGGGCACCGGCGAAGGTGCGCTGCTTCAGGTAGGCGTGTCCCTGGACGTGCTCGACGTCGACCTCGGTGCCGAAGCCGAAGTAGTTGTTCTCCTCCTTCGCCGACGCGTAGATCCAGGTGCGCTGGTCACGGCTGAAGGGGCGCTCCTCCTCGTTGGAGGTCACGATGTACTGCCGCAGCTCCGGCCCGATCGTCTCCAGGAGGTACCGGGCGTGGCCGACGACCGGGAAGTTCCGGAGGAGCGCGTGCCTCTTCTGGACGAGGTCGCGGGCCGCCAGGACTGCCACCGCTGTCGCGGCGACCGCGCCGATCTTCCGGGCTTGCATGAACGTTCCTCCTAGATGCACGACTCCAGCGTCTGCGGTGGAGTCGTGGTGCCGTGTGGGTGTCGGACGGCGAGCCCCCCGGCCACAGCGGCCAAGCGGGCGGCACCGTCCGTCGGAGAATCCGACACGATGGTAAAAGGCCACCCGAACAGGCAAACGGCCAGGGGGTACGGCTGCCGCTCCGGCGGCGGGCCCACCGCCGGAGGTCGAGCGCCGCGGCGGAGCGAAGAACTCCGCCGCGAACGCCCCTGACTGCCCACCCGGACCTGCCGGTTCAGCCGGAGTCACACCGCCGGACACCCGCCGCGGCGGACGTCAGCCCGGACCCCGTACGGCACCCGGCAGGCGGTCTCAGTAGAACCAGACCGAGAGCCGGGCCGTGGTCGGGGCCACGTCGCAGAAGTAGCTGACCGCCTCCCCGCGGGCCACGTAGGCCCGGCCGGCGGCGTCGCACGCGGCGCCGCTCGGGTACATGCCGATGTAGGTGTATCCGGTCGTCCTCGTCGTGGACGCCTGGGCGGCGGGAGCGGCCGCCAGGCCACCCGCAACCGTCAGCAGTCCGGCCAGGGCCATGGTGGAAACCGCTGTGCGCAATGCCATCTCGGTGGATCCTCCCTCGGGCGAGAACGCCGGAGTCCGCTTCCCGGCGCTCGGCGGCGAGCCTTCCGGAATCCCGGATTCGGGGCAATGGTAGAGACCAATGTGGCAGAAAACAGCCCACCCGCCTGACCCGAACCCGCCTCGTGAACGGCATCCGACCGGCCGTCCGGGCTTGCGCGGCGGCCAGTAGGCACACACGGTGAGTACACGATCAGTCACGCGCGTGGCGCGGGGCGGCGGTGCTCATGGCCCCCCGTCACCGGAAGCCGACCGGAGCACCGGATCCCCCCGCGCACCCGCCCCGATCACCACCCTCGCACCGGTTGGACGGCCAAGCCCCGACCGATCGCTCTCCCCTGGAGGCTCGATGAACACCGTTCCGTCCCGATTCCCGCTGCCCCGCCGCCTGGCCGGGGCCATGGCGCTGGCCTGTGGACTCCTACTGCTCCCGGCCGGTGCACCGGCCCACGCCCAGGGCGTGGTGGACGTGCAGTGCGAAGGCACGTTCACCAGCGAGTTCACGCCCGCGCTGACCAACCAGCCGCAGGACATCAGCGTCACGTCCCAGAACTCCTACGCGACGTGCGAGACGGGCCTTCCCGGGACGAGCGCGACCACGGCCGACGAGCCGGGCGAGAGCTGCGTCAACCTGATCCACACGCTCAACCCCTTCGACGAGACCGTCACCTGGAGCGACCGGAGCACCAGCACCGTGCACTGGACCTCCGTGGAGGACACCGGCACCGCCGCGACCTACACGGGCACCGTCAGCACGGGCCGGTACACGGGCGACACCGCGGTGAAGGTCGTGGACGCCGCCGACCTCACCGGAACCAACCCGGAGCTGTGCCCGGTCGGCGGCGGCACCATCACCGGGGCCAGCGGCCCCACCACCCTCACCCTGACCGCCCTGTGACGACGGCGCCCCGGCCCCGAGTCCTCGACACCACCGTCCCGCCCGGCGCGACCGTCACCGGCGATCCCGGTGCGCGGGCCGTCCGGAGTCACCAGCTGAGGACGAGGTAGCCCCCTCCGCCGCGTTGGCCTGCCTGCCCGGCGGCACCCGGCTCCCCGGAAGCGCCGGGGAAGGCGCTTTTCCCTCCGGGGGTGTCGCCTCCGCCCCCGCCCCGGCCTCCCGCACCGCCGGTGCCGCCCGCTCCGCCGGCGCTCAGTCCGGGAGGCAGGGGAACACCGCCGGTGACGGCAGCGGACCCCTGGCCGCCGGCACCGCCCCCACCAGCGGCGCCACCGATCTCTCCCTTGCCGCCGTGCCTGATGGCGCCGGGCCCCCCGGTGACACCGGGCTGTCCCGCCGCGCCGGTCGCCCCCGGAGCCCCCGCTCCGGGGGCGACCGCCCGGACGCCGCTTCCCTCACAGTGTGAACCGGTCGCCACAGGAGCCCCTCCCGCGCCCGACCCGCCGGGCCCCGCCGTGCCGCCCAGCCCTCCGCCTCCGCCCAGGCCTCCCAGCCCGGCGGGTTTACCGCCACGACCGAAGCCTCCCCCCGTACCACCGCGTGCCTCACCGACCGCCTTGGCGGTGCCGCCCGGGATTCCGTACGGAGCAAGGAGGATGGGGAGAGGACCGCCTCCGAGCCTCGTGAGGTACGTCGACTCGCCTCGGGCCATCGAGACAGCGAGCACCCTGCCGCCCGACACGCCCGCACTGCCCGCATCGCCGCTTCCCAGGAGCCCGCCGGCTTCCCCACCCGGCCCGCCCGCTCCGCCCTGGCCGGGAGAACCGACCACCCGCGTCCGCCCCACCGTGACCAACAGAACGGAACCCGGCGTGACGGTGAGCGTGCACTGAACGTACGAACCCGCGGTTCCCCCTCCGCCGCCGCCCCCACCGGCACCTCCGGCACCTCCTCCGCCCCCACCGCCGCCGGCCCGGTCGTTCGTGGCGAGGGACAGGCCTCCTCCGCCACCGCCCCCTCCGCCACCGGCACCGCCACCGGCGGCCCCGCCCGCCCCGCCCGGACCCCACGCGTAGGCCGTGACCTGGGTGACGCCCGCGGGCACGGTGAACCTTCCGGAGCGCGTGAAGCTCTGCTGGCCCGAGGCCGCGACCGCCTCCGGCGCCGGCAGGCCCAGCGAAACCCCGGCGAGCGTCAACGCGCTGGTGACCGCCACCGAGCGCCAGCCCGCGATCCGGCGCGACCGGCCGGCCGACGCCCCGCACACCGCTCGCCCGCCCCGCCCGCCCTGCACCGCCATGAGCCACTCCCCTCTCCCGCGACGACATCGCGGACACGCACGGGAGTTGACGCACCCGGCATCGCCGTCACCCGCGGTATGCCCTACTCCGTTCGGCCGCAGAGGAGTGTTCGATCGACTTCACCCGAACGAGGGAGCCATGCTCGTGAAGGTGCCGGCCTCGGCGTCGCCGACGGCCCGGAGCAGGCTGCCGCAAATCGCGGGAGGGGCTGTCCCCGAGCGGGACAGCCCCTCCGCGGGCACGGTCGTTTGCGGGCCGCTAGCTGCCGGCCAGCGGGGCCAGGGTGCCCGGATAGAGGTACTGCTGCGGGGGGATCGTCGTGCCGTGGGCCCAGGCGTCGAAGAAGCCCTTGAGGTCCTTGCCGGAGACCTTCGCGGCGAGGGCCTCGAACTGGGGGAAGGAGGCGTTGCCGTAGGCGTGGTCGGCGGTCCAGCGCTTGAGGGTGCCGAAGAACGCGTCGTCCCCGACGGTGCGCCGCAGGGCGTGCATCATCAGCGAGCCCTTGAAGTAGAGGGCCGGGGCGAGTTCCTTGCCCTGGCCGGGGTCGTACAGCTTGGTGGACCAGAACTCCGGCTTGTTCCGGTTCTCCTGGACGGTGGGGGCGTAGAAGCCGGTGTCGAGGTCGCTGCCCTGGTGTTCGTCCCACAGCTGGTTGGCGTACTGGGCGACGCATTCGGCGATGCAGCCGTCGCGCCAGTCGGTGAACGAGACGCTGTCGCCGAACCACTGGTGGGAGATCTCGTGGACCGCGGCGGCGTCCCAGAAGTAGTTGGTGTAGGTGGGCCGGCTCTGGGTCTCCAGGTCCGGCGCGCCGGTACCCGACTCCTTGGTCCAGCTGCGGACGATGGCGCCCGCGGAGGAGAACGGGTACGGGCCGAACCTGGAGGCCAGGAAGGCGATGATCTCCGGCTGCTGGGCCTCGGTCGCCTTGGCCACGTCGTCGATCGGCACGTCCGGGCCGTAGGCGGTGATGACCGGTGTCCCGTCGGGCAGTTCCGAGCGGTGGACGGTGAACCTGTCGATGGCGACGGTGCTGAGGTACGTCGCCATCGGCTTGTCCTCGCGCCAGCGGAAGGTCGTCGAGCCGTCCTTGCCGGTGGTCGGGCCGGGCCGGCCGTTGCCGATGGCCGTCCAGCCGTCGGGGACGGTCGCGGTGAGCGAGAAGGTGGCCTTGTCGGACGGGTGGTCGTTGGACGGGAACCAGGAGGTCGCGCCGTGCGGCTCGCCCATCGCGTTGACGCCGCCGGACACCAGCTGGTGCCAGCCCTCGGGGTCGGGCTTGCCCGCGTACACGACCCGTACGGCGAAGGTGGCGCCGCCGGCCACCCGGCGGGCGGGCTCGATGTCCAGCTTGTGCTCGCCGGAGCGGGAGAACGACCTGGCCGGGGCGCCGTTCACGGTGACCGAGGCGACCTGGAAGCCCTTCAGGTCCAGGGAGAGGCGGTCGAGGGAGCGCAGGGCCCGGGCGGTGACGGTGGTGTCGCCGTCCAACCGGTCGGGGTGCGCCGGGTCGTAGGCGATCCGGACGTCGTAGTTCGCCACGTCGTAGCCGGTGTTGCCGTCCTCGGGGAAGTACGGGTCCCCGATGCCGGCCGCTCCCGCGGGGGCGGCGGTCAGGGCGACGCCGAGGGCGGTGGCGGCCGCGACCAGGGTGGCGGCCTTGCTGCGGTGGTGGCTCAGTGGTGCGCGCATCTGTGGCTCCTGGAGACGACGGGGAATCAGGGTCGGGCCGTGGCAGCGGAGGCGGCGTACTGCCACACCACGCCGATCAGCGCGTTGGTGCTGGTCGCCTGCGTCGCGGGGTCGACGTTGGCGAGGTCGTCGCACGCGCTGTGGAGGCAGTCCGAGACGCCGCTGCTGAAGCCGGACGTCGGGATGCCGGCCTTCCCGAACGACTCGGTGTCGGAGCTGTCCAGCGGGATGTCGAAGGTGGCGAAGCCCCGGCTGCCGAACCAGTTCTCGAAGGCCTTGAAGGCCGCGGCCCCGCCGTTCTTCTCGTCCTTCACCACGAGGTACTGCTGGAGGTTCTTGCTGCCCGCCTGGTCGAGGTTGAGGTACAGGTCGATGGCCTTGCGGTCGTCGGCGGACAGGTTCTTGACGTAGTCCGCCGAGCCGACCAGCCCCGCCTCCTCCGCTCCCCACCAGGCGAAGCGCAGGTGCCGTTCGGGCTTCAGCCCGGCCTTGGCGACCTGGAGGGCGGTGGTCAGGACGGCCGCCGAGCCGGAGCCGTTGTCGTTGATCCCCGGGCCCATCGGGACGCTGTCCAGGTGGGCGCCGGAGAGCAGCACGTGGTCCGGGTCGCCGCCCGGCCAGTCGGCGATCAGGTTGTAGCCGTCCTTGCCGTCGTGGGAGAAGCGGCGCAGCTGCGTCTGGAAGCCGGCCCGGTCCAGCGCCCGCTTCACGTACGCCACCGACTCCGCGTACCCCCGGGTGCCGTGCGCGCGGTTGCCGCCGTTGTGGTCCGCGATCCGTTGCAGGGCCTGGAGGTGCGGCATCACCTCCGCCGCCGTGACGGTCGGCGCGGCGGCGGGAACGGCCGTGGCGGCGGCGGGGGTCGGCCCCTGGGTGGCGGCCGTCGCCGCGACGGCGGGGACGGTGGAGAGCAGCAGGGCCGCCCCGAGGGCGCGGGCGGTGAGGGACACCGGACGGGAGGAGGGCATCAGGCGGGCGCCTTTCGCAGCAGGGTCCGGGGCACGTGCCCCGGCGGATTCCCCCACCCTGGTCCGGAGATGTCAGGAACTTGTCGGGAGGCCGTCCCGAACCGGTGGGGGTGCCCTCCGACGGCGCTTTACGATCATGGTCATGTGCGCACACGTCGTGGTTGCCGAGGACGATCCCAAGCAGGCGGACCTGGTCCGGCTGTACCTGGAGCGGGAGGGTCATCACGTCGTCGTCGTCCACGACGGCCGCTCCGCGCTGGAGGAGGCCCGCCGAGGGCCGACCCAACTCCTGGTCCTCGACGTGATGATGCCCGTCATGGACGGGCTCGACGTCTGCCGCGCCCTGCGCGTCGAATCCGCCGTCCCGGTGCTGATGCTGACCGCCCGCACCGGCGAGGAGGACCTGCTGCTCGGCCTCGACCTCGGCGCCGATGACTACCTCACCAAGCCGTACAGCCCCCGGGAACTCGTCGCCCGGGTCCGCGCCCTGCTGCGCCGCGGCTCCCGACCCCTGCCCCAGTCCCTGCCCCCGGACTCCGCCACGCCCCCGGCCACGCCGACCGCGCCGCCGCCGGGCGTGCTGACCGCCGGGGCCCTCACCGTCGACCCGCGGCGCCACGAGATCACCGCCGACGGACGGCCCGTCAGCTGCACCCCCGGCGAGTTCCGGCTGCTGGAGGTGCTGGCCGCCCAGCCCGGCCGGGTCTTCACCCGCGCCCAGCTGCTGGAGCAGCTGCACGGCATCGACCGGTACATCACCACCCGCACCGTCGACACCCACGTGATGAACCTGCGCCGCAAGATCGAGCCCCAACCACGGCGCCCCACCCGGCTCCTGACGGTCTACGGCATCGGCTACAAGCTCGCCGAGGAGCCGCACGGTGCGTCGTGACGCCCCTCCCCGCCGGACGCTGCTGCTCCGGCTGCTCGCCCTCTCCGCCCTGGTCTCCCTCTGCTCCATCGCCGCGACGGCCTGGCTGACGGCCCGCACCACGACGGGCGCGATCCGGCAGGAGCAGCACCAGGTCCTAGCGGACCAGGTCCGGATCTACCACGAACTGCTCGGCTACGCCGCGACCCACCCCGACTGGACGGGCGCGGAGCCGACCGTCCGGAGGCTCGCGGCCGACACCGGGCAGCGCATCCTGCTGGCCACGCCGCGCTTCGAGCCGGTCATCGACTCGGCGGCGGCCACGCCCGCAGCGGCCCCCTCGGCCACCGCCGCCCCGGACACCGCCGCCGGCCGAACGGCCCTGCCCCGTACGCCCACCACCACCGTCGACCCGCTCTCGGTCGACCTCGCCATGCTGCCCGACGCCCCCGCCGACCGGATCGACGCCCGCGCCGTGGGCCCGTTCCGGATGACGGCCGCCGAGCGCGCCGCCATGGAGGAGGCCGCCCGGACCCGGGCCGACTGCCTGCGGTCGGCCCTGGGTGTCGAGGCGACCGTCACCGACGACGCCGCCGGGCACCCCGTGGTGAACGTCCCCGGCGGCCAGGCCCCCGGCGCGCGCTGCGCCTCGCCGCAGGTGCTGGAAGCGCCGACCCAAACCGAGAGCGCCGCTCTCGCCGACCTCACCGGGCTCGTCAACGCCTGCCTGGAGCGCCAGCGGATCCGGCCCGTCCAGCTGTCCCTGTCGCTGCAGTGGGCCCCGTCCCGCGACCGGGAGCAGGAGCAGGTGGTCTCCGCCTGCCTCGCCAACTCCCGTCGCCAGCAGCTCGTCCGGTACGTGGCTCCGCCCGTGCTGCTGTTCGTCGGCGCGCCCTCCGGCACGGCGGAGCCGGCCCCCGTCCTGTCCGCACCCCACCGCGGCCGGGTCGTGGAGGTCGCCGCGCTGGTGCTGGCCGTCACCGTGGCGATCACCACGGCGGTCGGCCTGCGGCTCTCCCGACCGCTGAACGCCCTCACCCGGGCCGCCCGGCGGATGGCCGACGGGGACCTCTCCGCCCGGGTGACCGCGACCGGCCGGGACGAGATCGCCGGACTCGCCGCCGCCTTCAACGCCATGGCGGAGCGCCGCGAACAGCTGGAGGAGCTGCGCCGCGCGATGGTGGGCGACATCGCGCACGAGCTGCGAACCCCGCTGAGCAACATCCGCGGCTGGCTGGAGGCCGTCGAGGACGGCGTCGTCACCGCCGACGGCGCCCTGACGAGTTCGCTGCTGGAGGAGGCCCTGCTGCTCCAGCACCTGATCGACGACCTGCGGGACCTCGCCGCCGCCGACGCCGGCGAACTCGCCCTGCACCGCGAGCCCGTGGACGCCGAGGACCTGCTCGCCCAGGCCGCCACCGCGCACGGCGCCCTGGCGCAGGCGTCGGGCGTGACCCTGGTCGTCGACACGGACACCGCCACGGCCCGGTACGAGCTGTCCGCCGACCCGGTACGCCTGCGCCAGATGGTCGGCAACCTGGTGGCCAACGCCGTCCGCCACACCCCGGCGGGCGGCACCGTCACCCTGCGGACCCGTCCGGAGGCCGACGCCCTGCTCATCGAGGTCGCCGACACCGGCAACGGCATCGCCCCGGCGGACCTGCCGCTGGTCTTCGAACGGTTCTGGCGGGCCGAGAAGTCCCGCAACCGCCAGAGCGGCGGCAGCGGCCTCGGCCTCGCCATCGTCCGCAAACTCGCCGAACTCCACGGCGGCGACGTCCACGCGGCCAGCACCCCCGGCACCGGCTCGGTGTTCACCGTACGCCTCCCCCGCACGGCGGCCGCCCCACCGGAGCCCCTCACCGGCCGGCGGAGCCACCGCTGAGGGCGCTCGGGCCATCGGGCACGGGTGCACGGCGCGGCGGGGCCGGAGAAGGGCCCGCCGCGCCGGACGCCCCGTCATACCGGGGTAGCACAGCGGACTTGGCACCCCTGGATGACGGCGTCCGCCCCGCCTCGCCCGTACCGTCGCCCGTGTCGAAAGCGACGACGGAAACCGAACGAGGGGGGAAACCACGATGAGCGGGCGAGGACGGGCCGTGGCGGCGGTGCTGCTGGCGGCGACGGTGACGCTGGGCGTGGTCGGCGCACCGGGCGCGGTGGCGGCGTCGGCGCCGGGGCCGGGCGCCGGGCAGCAGGCCAGGGCCTGGCTGCCGCAGCCCACCGGGCCGTACCCGGTCGGCACGACGTCCCTGCAGCTGACGGACGACCGCCGGGACGATCCCTGGAAGCCCGGGCAGCACCGCAAGCTGATGATCAGCCTCTGGTACCCGACCACCCGGGCCGCCACCGGCGACGACCGCGCGCCGTACATGGTCCCCGCCGCCGCCGAGCACTTCGGCAGCGCCGGGAGCGTCGGCCAGAGCGACTACCGGTTCGAGCCCGGCCGCACCGACTGGGCGGGAATCCGCACCCACGCCCGCGCCGACGCGCCCGCCCTCCCCGGTGGCAAGCGGCCCGTCGTGCTGTACTCGGCGGGCTTCGGCGACCCGCGCACCTGGGGCACCGGCCTGGTGGAGGACCTCGCCTCGCGCGGCTACGTCGTCGTCACCGTCGACCACACCTACGAGGCCTCCGAGGTCGCCTTCCCCGACGGGGACCTCGCCACCTCCGTCTTCCCCGCGCTGCTGGCCCAGCCCGGCCTCGACATGAGCGCCCTCCTGCGCAGGATGCTGCAGAGCCGGGTCGACGACACCCGCTCCGTCCTGGACCGGCTCGACGGGCTGCGCCACGACGAGCGGCTGCCGGCCGGCCTCGCCGCCTCCCTCGACCTCGACCGGATCGGCATGGTCGGCCACTCCGGCGGCGGCTCCGCGGCCCTCCAGACCATGCACGACGATCCGCGCCTCAAGGCCGGTGTCAACCTCGACGGCCAGCTGCACTTCTCCAACCCGGACGGCTCCGGGGTCCAACTGCCCCTGCCCACCGCCGCCGAGGACGGCCTCACCCGGCCCTTCCTGCTCATGGGCACCCAGGACCCCGAATCCGGCAGCTACCACCGGCAGCCCGGCTGGGACGCCCTGTGGCGGCACAGCACCGGCTGGCACGCCGACGTGACCCTCACCGGCTCCCGCCACGGCTCCTACACCGACGCGCAGTCCCTGCTGCCCCAGCTCGCCCGCCAGGGCGCGATCAGCGGGCCGGACCTGACCGGCGCCGTCGGCGACGTTCCCCCGGACCGCGCGGTGCTGGCCACCCGCTCGTACGTCGCGTCGTTCTTCGACCGCTGGCTGCGCGGCCACGACGACCACCTCCTGGACGGCCCGTCGCCGCGCTTCCCCGAGATGGTCTACGAGCGGTAGCGGCCGCCCCGGGTGCCGGGGGCGGGCCGGTCAGAGCACCTCCCGTAGCGCGGCCGCGAAGGCGGCGGCGTCCGGGAAACCGATCGCCGGCTGCTCCCGCAGGGCCTGGTCGACCACCTCGGCGAGGCGGCGCGGGAGGTGCGGCGCCACCTCCCGCAGCGGGGTGGCCGGGGTCTGCAGGACGACCTGCCATGGGTCGGCGCCGGGCGGGAACGGGCGGGGGTAGCGGCCGGTCAGCATCCTGTAGAGGCAGGCGGCCAGTCCCCAGACGTCCACCTCCGGGGTGGCGTAGCGGAAGTTGACGATCTGTTGGCGGGGCATGCAGGAGGGCTTGCCGGCCGTGGTGCCGGTGCGGGTCAGGCCGCTGAGGCCCGCCTGGTCGAAGGCCTTGGCCAGGCCGAAGTCCGCCACCTTCGCCACCGGTCGGCCGTCCGGCCCGTGGTCGAGCAGCAGGTTGCCCGGGCTGAGGTCGCGGTGGACCACGCCGGCCGCGTGGGCGTGGGCCAATCCGGCCAGCGCCTGGAGGGCGAGCGGTACTGCCTCGTCCGCCGGCAGTCGCCCGCCGCGTCGGCCCAGCAGGTCCTCCACGCTGCCGCCGCGGCAGTACTCGAGGGTGAAGAAGAAGGTGCCGCCGGCGAACCCGACCTCGTGCAGGGTGACGATGTTCGGGTGGTGCAGGGTGCGGGTGACGGCGACCTCGCGCAGGAACAGGGCCCGCGCCCGGGTGCTCGCCGCCACCTTGGGCAGCATTAGTTTCAGTGCCACCTCCCGGCCCGTCCCCCGGTGGCGGGCCAGGTGGACGGTGCCCATCCCGCCGCGGCCGAGCTGGGCCGACAGTTCGTAGTCGGCGAGCGAGGCGACGGCCCCGCCGCCCTGGCGGGCCAGGGCGAGCAGTTGCCGCAGCACCATGCCGGGCTCGGCCCGGCAGGTCGCGCAGACGTAGCTGCCGTCCCGGCCGTCGGCCTCGTCCGCCGTGTCCCGGCCGCAGGCGGCGCAGCGGGCCGGTCGCAGGCGCAGGGTGGGGGCGGACCGGCCGACCCGGAAGACGGTGTCGCCGATCCGGATCTCGTCGCCGTCGGCCAGGTCGTGCTCGGGGAGGTCGAGTGCCGCGCCCTCCTCCGGGCTCTGGTTCCGGGCGCGCTGGCCGATCTTCCTCCCGTTGACGTACGTCCCGTTGAGGCTGCCGAAGTCGCGGATCCGGATGTCGGGCGGGTTGATGTCGAGCAGGCAGTGGTGCCGGGAGACGGTGCGGTGGCGCTCGTCGTCCGGCAGCCGCGGCATGCACTCGGCGGCGCGGCCGAGCAGGCAGGTGGTGCGCTCGGTGAAGACGTGCTCGTCGCCGGTGCCGGGACCGCCCACCTGGTGCAGGACGACCGTGGCCTCGCTCATGCGGGCCGCCCCGGGCCCTGCTCCGCCATCCGCGTCAGGTGCCGCTGCGCCTTCGCCGATCCCCGTCGGGCGGCCTGCCGGTACCACTCGGCGGCCCGCTCGGGCGAGCCGGCCTCCAGCAGTTCGCCGAGGTTGAGCATGCCCATCGGCTCGCCCGCCTCGGCCGAGCGACGGAACCACTCCTGGGCCTCGGCCACCCGGTCGCTGTAGCGCAGGACGGTGCCCAGGTTGTTCATCGCCTGCGGGTGCCCCTCGTCGGCGGCCCGCCGGTACCAGAGCTCGGCCTCGGGCTCGCGTCCGGCCTCCTGCACCAGGTACGCCAGCGAGTACATCGCCTCCGCGTTCTTCTTGTCGGCGGCGGCCCGCAGCCACCGCTCGGCCTCGGCGGTGCGGCCCGCCTCGGACAGCAGCACGCCCAGGATGTACGCGGCCTGGTCCTCGCCCTGTTCCGCCGCTCCGTGGAACCACCGCTCGGCGTCGGCCAGGCGGTTCTCGTCGACGGCGCGGAAGCCGGCGCCGACCATGGCGGGAGCGCAGTCGAGTTCGGCGGCGCGCTGCTGCCAGGACGCGGCCTCGGCGGCCCGGCCGGCCTTCCCCAGCACCACGGACAGGTTGTGCATGGCCAGCGGTTCGCCGAGCTCGGCGGCGCGGCGGAACTGCTGTTCGGCCTCGGCGTCACGGCCCTCGTCGAGCAGCCGGGCCCCCAGACGGATCAGGGCCTCGGCATCGCCGGACCGCGCCTGCCGCTCCTGCCGGGCGACCCGGCTGTCCAGCTCCGGGTCGCCGCTCAGCTCCATGATCGCCCGGGTCAGCGGCGCCAGGTCGTTCCCGGCCTTCCCGGACGCCTTCGCAGACGCCTTCTCGGACGCCTTCTTGTTGCGCTTACGGCCGAACCACACGACGGCCTCCCCTCTCTCCTCGACGCTCCCGTAATGATTGCCGACGGACCGCCAGCTCCCAGTCCAGGCACCAGAGTTGAACGGAACCGTCACCGCGGACGCACACCGCCGAGCCGCCGTCCGGGCCCGGTTCGACCCCGGAGAAGCCGGCCGGACGGCCGGCCAGCACCCGCAGGCAGCGGCCGGTGCCGAGCTCCCACACCCGCAGCGCGCCGTCGTCCTCGCCGAGCGACAGCACGAACCGCCCGTCCGGGCTCAGTCGGAGCGCCCCGGTGCCGCCCGGCTGGTCGTCGAGGACCCGCAGACAGGCCCCGGTGCGCAGGTCCCAGACGCGGATCGCGCGGTCCTGGCCGCAGCCGGAGACCAGCAGTCCGCGGTCGGCGTCGACCAGCAGCTCGGTCACGTTGGCGGTGTGGCCGTGGAACTCCCGCAGGCGGCGGCCGGTGGGGACGTCCCAGAGCCCGATGGAGTGCTTCGGGCCCGCGGTGACGGCGGTGCGCCCGTGGGGGGAGAGCCAGAGCGCGGGCCCCCAGAGGTTGGGCCCCCGGCCGTGGTCGCCCTCCAGGGTCCGGCGGCAGGCGCCGGTGGCCGTCTCGAACAGCCGGATCCCGTCGTCGGCGCCACGGGCCAGGACGAACCGCCCGTCCGCGGTGAACGAGGCCGTCCCCGCGCCCAGGGCGAGCCGGGCCGCAGTGAGCCGGGCACCGGTCGCCGCGGACCAGGAGCCCAGGGTCCCGTCGCCGCCCGCGAACAGCACCGTCCGGCCGTCACCGGTGAAGCGGAGCCTGCCGTGCACCCGCGACAGGCCCTCGATCAGCGGCCCGCGCTCACCGGTCTCCGCAGCGAGCAGCTGGATGCCCCCGGACACCCGGACGGCCACCGTCCGGCCGTCCGGTGCCAGGGCCGGCGCGCCCCAGGCGCCGTCGTACAGCACCCGGGCGGGCCAGGCCGCCCGCAGTCCGGTGCGGGTCACCCGCCGGTCGCGGGCCAGCTCCTGCCAGGCGGTCAGCACCCGGGGATCGCGCTCGTGGCCGGGCAGGGCCCGGGCCCGGGTCAG
>NZ_LFVW01000193.1:0-18489 GCF_001182915.1 Kitasatospora sp. MY 5-36 | reverse complement strand
CTGCGCCTGCCGCTGCGCGGGCGCGGCGACGAGCCGCTGTACGGGCGGCGGCGCACCGGCCGGCCGACCCGGCTGACGGCCATCGGCACCGGGCTGGTCGCCGTCCTGGCGACGCTCGCGGTGGCGGGCGTGGACCGGCTGCTGTTCGACGGCCTGGGCTGGCTGTTCGGCCTCGGCTACCTGGTGGTCTGCTTCCAGCTCGCCGTCCGGGTGCGCTACGCCGACCTGCTGGCCGCACCGATCAGCGGGCCGATCGCCTTCGCCCTCGCGCTGCTGCTGCTCGAACCGGTGGGCTCCCCGGGCGTCACCGCCCAGGTGGTCTCGCTGGCGACCGGGCTGGCGCTGCGGGCCGGCTGGCTGTTCTCCGGCACCGGGCTGGCCGCGCTGATCGTGCTCGCCCGGTTCGTCGCCCAGCGCCGGATCCAGCGCTCCCGCTGAGGCCGCTCCCGCTGACCGGCGGCGCCGCAGGAGCGCCCCTCGCCCCCCAGCCCCCGGCCCCGGCCCCGACCCCTCAGTCCCCGGCCCGATCCCGGCTCCTCAGCCCCCGGCCCGGGCCGCCGCCATGGCGGCCCCGACGATGCCCGCGTCGTTGCGCAGCTCCGCCGGCACCACCCGTGCCCGGCGGTCCTTCAGCAGCGGCAGGAACTTCTCGTGCTTGCGGCTCACCCCGCCGCCGATCACGATCAGCCCCGGCGAGAAGAGCATCTCCACCAGGTCCAGGTACTCGTCGACCCGCCCGGCCCACTGCTCCCAGTCCAGCCCGTGCCGCTCCTTGGCGGCCGAGGAGGCCCGGCGCTCGGCGTCCTTGCCGCGCAGCTCCAGGTGGCCCAGCTCGGTGTTGGGCACCAGCGTCCCGTCGACGAACAGGGCGCTGCCGATGCCGGTGCCGAAGGTGAGCACCAGGACCACGCCCGACTCGCCCCGCCCGGCACCGTGGGTCAGCTCGGCCAGCCCGGCCGCGTCCGCGTCGTTCAGGACGGTCGCGGGCATGCCGAGCGCCTGGCGGAAGAGGCCCGCCGCGTCCAGGCCGATCCAGCCCTTGTCCACGTTGGCGGCCGTCCTGGTGTGACCGTCGACGACCACGCCGGGGAAGGTCAGCCCGACCGGGCCCTGGTGGTCGAAGTGGCGGACCACCTCGCAGACGGCGGCGACCACGGCCTCGGGGGCGGACGGCTGCGGGGTGAGCACCTTCCGGCGCTCCTCGGCGAGCACGCCCCGGGCGAGGTCGACGGGCGCGCCCTTGATCCCCGAGCCGCCGATGTCCACGCCGAATACCGCCGTCATCACGTCCGCCCTCCGCCGTCGGCCGCGGACGGGCGTCCGCGGCCGGTGCCTTGTCCACAGCCTGTGCACAAAGCTACGAGAGCGCGCCCGGGCGCGCACAGCGGAAGGCCCGGTACCCCGCGCGGGGTACCGGGCCTTCCGGGTGGGATCAGAGCTTGCCCGCCGCCTCGGCGCGCAGGTCACGGCGCAGTTCCTTGGGCAGCGAGAAGGTCAGGTGCTCCTCGGCGGTCTTGACCGTCTCGACCGTGTCGTAACCGCGCGTGGCCAGGAACTCCAGCACGCCGTCGACCAGGATCTCCGGCACCGAGGCGCCGCTGGTCAGGCCGACCGTGGTGACGCCCTCCAGCCACTCCTCGCGGATCTCCTCGGCGAAGTCCACCAGGTGGGCGGCCTTGGCGCCGTACTCCAGGCCGACCTCGACCAGGCGGACGGAGTTGGAGGAGTTCTTGGAGCCGACCACGATCAGCAGGTCGGTCTCCGGGGCCAGCTGCTTGACCGCGACCTGGCGGTTCTGGGTGGCGTAGCAGATGTCGTCGCTGGGCGGGCTGACC
This sequence comes from Kitasatospora sp. MY 5-36, assembly GCF_001182915.1. Taxonomy (NCBI): domain Bacteria; kingdom Bacillati; phylum Actinomycetota; class Actinomycetes; order Kitasatosporales; family Streptomycetaceae; genus Kitasatospora; species Kitasatospora sp. MY 5-36. The sequence continues at coordinate 16,654 of NZ_LFVW01000193.1, read as the reverse complement.
AGCCCCGGGAAGCGCTTCTTCAGCTCGCCGACGGTGGCCATGGTCTCGTCCACGGACAGGGTGGTCTGGGACAGCCAGACGACCTTGGACTCGTCCCGGACCTGCACGTTGGCGACGTCCTCGGCACCGTCCACCAGGTGGATCCGGTCCGGGGCCTCGCCCATGGTGCCGATGACCTCCTCGTGGCCCTCGTGGCCCACCAGCAGGATGTCGAAGCCCTCGTCGGCGAAGCGCACGGCCTCCTTGTGCACCTTGGTGACCAGCGGGCAGGTCGCGTCGATGGTGGCCAGCCGGCCGGCCCGCGCCTCGTCGTGGACGGCCGGGGCGACGCCGTGCGCGGAGAAGACGACGATCGAGCCCTCGGGCACCTCCTCCGTCTCGTCGACGAAGATCGCGCCCTTCTTCTCCAGGGTCTGCACCACGTACTTGTTGTGGACGATCTGCTTGCGGACGTAGATGGGCGCCCCGTACTGCTCCAGGGCCTTCTCCACGGCGATCACGGCGCGGTCGACTCCCGCGCAGTAGCCCCGGGGGGCGGCGAGCAGGACACGGCGCTGCGCGGTCTTGGACATGGCTCCATCGTACGGGCGGCCGCGAGCGGCGCCCGCCCGCCGGGCCCCCGGCGCGAAGCCGCGCCGACGGCGGACACATTCCGTGCAGACCCGGTCAACAGCGCTCAAAATATGGTGTCTATGAGCTCTGTGAGCGAGCAGGTGACGCCGAGCGGCCTGCGCCGCAGCCTGGGCGTCCGCGATCTGATGGTCTACGGACTGCTGTTCATCGCCCCGATGGCCCCGGTCGGCGTCTTCGGCGTGCTGGACGCCAAGAGCCACGGCGCCGTCGCCACGGTGTACCTGGCCGCGACGGTGGCGATGGGCTTCACCGCCTTCTCGTACGCCCAGATGGTGCGCGCGGTGCCGCAGACCGGCTCGGTGTTCGCCTACGCCCGGGCCGGGCTGGGCGAGGGGCCGGGCTTCATCGCCGGGTGGATGGCGATGCTCGACTACCTCCTGATCCCCGCGGTGGCCTACCTGTTCTCCGGGATCGCGCTGAACTCCCTGGTGCCGGACGTCTCGCGCTGGGTCTGGACGGCGCTCGCGGTGGTGGTGACCACCGCGCTCAACCTGGTCGGGGTGCGGACGGCGGCGGTGGTCGGCTTCGCGGTGCTCGCGATGGAGATCGCGGTGCTGGCGGTGTTCGTGGCCGCGGCCGTGGTGGCGCTGGCCCAGGGCGGGGCCCAGCGCGGCTGGGACACCCCGTTCACCGCCGTCGGGGCCTTCTCGATGACCGCGGTGGTCTCCGCGGTGTCCGTCGCGGTGCTCTCCTACCTGGGCTTCGACGCCATCGCCACCTTCGTGGAGGAGGCGGTCGGCGCCTCGGCGGCGGTGGCCCGGGCGGTGCTCTGGTGCCTGGCGCTGGCCGGGGTGCTGTTCGTCGCCCAGACCTACCTGGCGGCGCTGCTGGAGCCGCTGGGCCCGCAGCAGCTGGCCGCCGACCCGGCGGCGCAGGGCTCGGCCTTCTACGACACCGTGGAGAGCGGCGTCGGGCACTGGCTGCACGTGCTGGTGGCGGCCAGCAAGGCGATCGGCGCGGCCTTCGCGGCCCTGGCCGGGCAGGCCGCGGCCGGGCGGCTGGTCTTCGCGATGGGCCGGGAGGGCCGGCTGCCGCGGCTGCTCGGCTCGGTCGACCCGGGCAGCGCGGTGCCGCGCCGGGCGCTGCTGGCGGCCGCGGTGATCACGATGGCGGCGGCGGTCTGGGCGGCCGACCGGGACGACGGGCTGGACCAGCTCACCTCGGTGGTCAACGTGGGCGCGCTGACCGCCTTCGCGCTGCTGCACGCCTCGGTGATCGGCTGGTACGCGGTGCGGCACGGCTCGCGGCGGTGGCTGCGGCACGTGGTCGTCCCGGCGCTGGGGATCGCGGTGATCGGGGCGGTGGTGTACGAGGCCTCGACCACCGCGCAGATCGTCGGGCTGGTCTGGCTGGCGGTCGGCCTGGTGGTGCTCGCCGTCCAGGGCGCCGCCCGCGGCGGGGCCGACGGGCGCCAGCCGCCCCGGCTTCCCCGGTGACCGCCGTCGGGCCGCGCCGGGCCGGGCGCGGCCTCGGCCGTACCGACCCGCGGCGACGCGGTCTCGGCCGTGTCGGCCCGCGCCGCTAGCCTCGTACGCATGGCCAACACCAGCTCCCCCGAAGCGCCGCTCCCGGTCGGCAAGGTCTCCGCGCTGATCGGCGGCTGGGTCGACCGGCTCGGCGCGGTCTGGGTGGAGGGGCAGATCACCCAGCTCAGCCGGCGCCCCGGCGCGGGCGTGGTGTTCCTGACCCTGCGCGACCCGCAGGCCGACGTGTCGCTCACGGTGACCTGCTTCCGCTCGGTGTTCGACCAGGTCGCGGAGGTGGTGCAGGAGGGCGCGCGGGTCGTCGTGCACGCCAAGCCGGAGTGGTACGCGGCGCGCGGGCAGCTGTCGCTGCGCGCCTCGGAGATCCGCCCGGTGGGCCTCGGCGAGCTGCTGGCCCGGCTGGAGCAGCTGAAGCGGCGGCTCGCCGGGGAGGGCCTGTTCGCGGCCGAGCGCAAGCGGCCGCTGCCGTTCCTGCCGCAGTGCGTCGGGCTGGTCACCGGGCGCGACTCGGCCGCCGAGCGGGACGTGCTGGAGAACGCCCGGCGGCGCTGGCCGGCTGTCCGCTTCGAGGTGCGCAACGTCCCGGTGCAGGGGGTCAGCGCGGTGGAGCGGGTGAGCGCGGCGGTGCGGGAGCTGGACGAGCACCCCGAGGTGGACGTGATCATCGTGGCCCGGGGCGGCGGCAGCGTGGAGGACCTGCTGCCGTTCTCGGACGAGGGGCTGGTGCGGCTGGTCGCGGCCGCCCGTACGCCGGTGGTGAGCGCGATCGGGCACGAGCCGGACCAGCCGCTGCTGGACTTCGTGGCCGACCTGCGCGCCTCCACCCCGACCGATGCGGCCAAACGGGTGGTTCCGGACGTCGGCGAGGAACTGGCCAAGGTCCGTCAGCTGCGCGACCGCGCCCGCCGGCACGTGCTGTCCCGGGTCGACCGCGAGCAGCACGGACTGGACGGGGTGCGCAGCCGCCCGGCGCTGGCCGCCCCGCACCGGATGCTGGACGGGCGCGGGCAGGAGGTGGACGGCCTGCTGGAGCGGGCCCGGCGCACCCTGCGGCACCGGCTGGACCACGCGCAGAGCGACCTCGGCCACACCCTGGCCCGGGTGGTGGCGCTCTCCCCGGCGGCCACCCTGGAGCGCGGCTACGCGGTGCTCCAGCGGGCGGACGGCACGGTGGTGACCGACCCGGCGCAGGTCGCGCCCGGCGAGGGGCTGCACGCCCGGGTGGCGGGCGGCGGCTTCGACGTCACGGCGGCCGACGCGGGCTGACGCTGTCACCCGCACCCCCTACGCTGGCACGCATGGCAGAGCAGCAGGAGCAGCAGGACGCGGCGGCGCCGAACCCGGACGACGCGCTGGGCTACGAGCACGCCCGGGACGCGCTGCTGGACGTCGTCCGGCAGCTGGAGAACGGCGGGACGTCGCTGGAGGAGTCGCTGGCCCTGTGGGAGCGCGGCGAGCAGCTGGCGAAGGTGTGCCAGCGCTGGCTGGACGGCGCCCGGGCCCGGCTGGACGCCGCCCTGGCCGCCGAGGAGGGCGCGGGCCCGGGCGGGGAGTGAGGCAGGTCACATTCGCTTGGGGAATCGTTGAAACTTCACCTATGTTGGATGAAGTGACCGGCTGCGGCCGATCATACCGACGAACCCCCTTTCGCATGAGGTGCAGAAGCATGACCACCGACGCCCTGGTACTCGACGCCGCCGCCCAGGACCTGCTGTTCCGCGAGGCCCGCACCGCGAACACCTTCACCGACGAGCCGGTCACCGAGGAGCAGGTCCAGGCCATCTACGAGCTGGTCAAGTACGGCCCGACCGCCTTCAACCAGCAGCCGCTGCGCGTCGTCCTGGTCCGCTCGGCCGAGGGCCGCGAGCGCCTCGTCCAGCACCTCGCGGACGGCAACAAGGCCAAGACCGCCGCCGCCCCGCTGGTCGCCGTCCTCGCCGCGGACAACGAGTTCCACGAGGAGCTGCCGACCCAGTTCCCGCACTTCCCGCAGGCCAAGGACGTCTTCTTCTCGGAGCGCAGCGTCCGTGAGCAGTCCGCCACGCTGAACGGCGCCCTGCAGGCCGCGTACTTCATCATCGGCGTGCGCGCCGCCGGCCTGGCCGCCGGCCCGATGACCGGCTACGACGCCGAGGGCATCAACAAGGAGTTCTTCGGCGACGGCGAGCACTCGGTGCTGGCCGTGGTCAACATCGGCAAGCCGGGCGACGACGCCTGGTTCCCGCGTTCGCCGCGCCTGGCCTACGACGAGGTCGTCACCACCGTCTGATCCGCCCCGCGCGCAAGGGCCCCGCACCGGTTCGTCCGGTGCGGGGCCCTTCGGCGTCGTCCAGGGTGCTCCGGCGCGTGCCGGGCGGGGTGGAACGGGGGCGGGCTACTTGAGCGCCTGCGCCAGTTCGGTCAGCTCCTCGTAGGAGGCGGTGCCGGTGAGCAGGGTGGTCCCGGGGCCGGTCTGCACGGTCAGCGCGCGGGCCTTCTCGCCCTGCACGCGCTCCCACGCGCGGCCGGCCACCTCGGCGGTGCCGTCCGGCTTGGCGCCCGTCACGTAGGCGGCCAGCAGGGAGTCGCGCGGCACGTCGCTCTGCTCGACCGCCGCGTACTGGCCGGAGGGGGTCACGAAGCCCAGGTGCCAGGCGTTGCCCCTGCCGTTGTTCTGGTCGGCCGGCTTGTAGCTGACCGAGGTGGCCCGCCACTTGTCGGACAGCCCCTCCGGGGAGAGCACCGGGTACGGCGCCGCACGCCTGGCGGTGGAGGTCTCCACCTTGTACGCGACCTCGTGCACCGGGTCGCCGTTGGCGTCGTGCGGGAGGAACAGGTACCCGATCCAGACGACGAAACCGACCACCAGCATCGACAGGACCATGTCCCGTACGGTCTGCCGGCCCCTCATGCCCTTGTTGTCTGCTGCCACCCCCACATGGTGACTCATCCACATCCCGGGGCGGTCACCAGGGGTATTCACGTCCGGGTGAAACGGGATGAACAGGCGTTTTCCGCCACAGAGCAGCGACCCGCGCCACAGACAGTCATCTCGTGGGCAGATACGATCGCAATACCCTCACCACGGCGTTCGACCTGGCAGTAGTCGGGCGCTCACTGGTCGTCGCGTACAGAGAGGTAACGACGATGTCCACGCAGTACCCGCACCAGCTTCCCAGTGCCCTGGAGGTCGCGCCCGAGGCTCCGGACCGGAACCTCGCGCTCGAACTCGTCCGGGTCACCGAGGCGGCCGCGATGGCCGCCGGCCGGTGGGTCGGCCGGGGTGACAAGAACGGCGCGGACGGCGCCGCCGTGAAGGCGATGCGCACCCTCGTCTCGACCGTCTCGATGAACGGCGTCGTCGTCATCGGCGAGGGCGAGAAGGACGAAGCCCCGATGCTCTACAACGGCGAGCGGGTCGGCGACGGCACCGGCGCCGAGTGCGACGTCGCGGTCGACCCGGTGGACGGCACCACGCTGACCGCCAAGGGCATGAACAACGCGGTGGCCGTGCTGGCCGTCGCCGACCGCGGCACCATGTTCGACCCCAGCGCCGTGTTCTACATGGACAAGCTGGTGGCCGGACCGGAGGCGGCCGAGTTCGTCGACATCACCGCCCCGGCGGCGGTCAACATCCGCCGGGTCGCCAAGGCCAAGGGCAGCGCCGTCGAGGACGTCACCGTCGTGGTGCTCGACCGCCCGCGCCACGACGGCCTGGTCCGGGAGATCCGCGAGGCGGGCGCCCGGATCAAGTTCATCTCGGACGGCGACGTGGCCGGCGCCATCATGGCCGCCCGCGAGGGCACCGGCGTCGACCTGCTGATGGGCGTCGGCGGCACCCCGGAGGGCATCATCGCGGCCTGCGCGATGAAGTGCATGGGCGGCGTGATCCAGGGCCGGCTGTGGCCCAAGGACGACGCCGAGCGGCAGAAGGCCCTGGACGCCGGCCACGACCTGGACCGGGTGCTCACCACGGACGACCTGGTCAGCGGCGAGAACGTGTTCTTCGTCGCCACCGGCATCACCGACGGCGAGCTGCTGCGCGGCGTGCACTACCGCTCGGAGACCGCCACCACCAGCTCGCTGGTGATGCGCTCCAAGAGCGGCACCATCCGCGAGATCAACTCCACCCACAAGCTCTCGAAGCTGCGGGCGTACAGCGCGATCGACTTCGACCGCGCCAACTGAGCCCGGGCAGGCGGTAGCCCGGTCCGCCGGGCTACCGCCTGCCGGGCCCCACGGCGACGCGCTTCGCGGCCCCGGCGGAATCCCCCTCCGCCGGGGCCGCGGCGCACCGTCCTCCCGCTCTCGGGCCCGCCCTCACCCGGCTATCCGGCGCCGACCGGCCGCCGTCACCCGGGCCGCCTCGCGCAGCTCCGCGTCCCGGCGGCGGCGCCGGGCCAGCACCACCCGCCGCTCGGCGGCCGTCAGCCCGCCCCAGACCCCGTACGGCTCCGGCTGGGCCAGCGCGTGCTCGCGGCACTCCAGCAGCACCGGACAGCGGGCGCAGACCTGCTTGGCCTGCTCCTCGCGCGACAGCCGGGCCGCCGTCGGCTCCTTGGAGGGCGCGAAGAACAGCCCCACCTCGTCCCGCCGACACGCGGCACCGGTGTGCCAGGGATTGTCCTCGCCCGCGGGGGAACCCGCCGGGCCGCCCGGGGGCTGCGGCTGCGGCCGGACGCCGGGGCGGCGCTCCAGGACCTGCGCGGCGGCGACTGGCGAAGTGGTGCGGGACTCGATCGGATGCAGCACGGCCGTACTCCTGACGAGGCTCTCGGACACGGGGACCCCTCGCTCCCCCGCCGGCTGCGAGCCCCCGCTGTCCAACCCCGGCACGGCCGCTCGGCCGCCTCCGGTGCGCAGCCGTCCAAGAAGCGATGTGCGGAAGGAACTACCCCGCTCGGCCGCGATTCATGCACACTGCACGCAATCGACTACGCAGAGCACTGGCCGCAACGCCGAGCGCCCGGCCGGGAGTTGGCTCCCGGCCGGGCGCTGTGCAGGTCAACGACGGTCAGTCGGTGCCGAGTTGACGGCGCACCCACTCCTTCAGCTTCTTGCCGCGGCGCGGCTTGGCCTCGCAACCGCCGAACAGCGCAAGGCCCTTGACCCGGACAACCGGAGCGTACGGGTCCGCCGCGGTCTGCTCGCGGACGTCGAAACCGCCGAAGATGCCGATGCCGGACCCCTGGAGGCTCACGTTCTCCGGGACCCGGATCTGGACCCCGCCGAAGATCGCCGTCACCGTGATCTCCACCTCGGGGGACTCGAACACGGCGTCGCTCAGGTCGATGTCCACGCCACCGAACGCGGTGAAGGCGCTCAGGTGCGAGCCCACCCGCCAGCGGCCCTTGCGGGACGCGCCGCCGAAGATCGCCACCACCGTCGGGGCCTCCTGGCGCGCCGGCTGCTGCGGCGGCGGCCCCTGCGGGGCGCTCAACGGCTGCTTCTCGAAGGACAGCGGGCGGGCCGGCAGGTCCCGGGTCAGCGGCGCGAGGTCGCCGAAGGTCTTCGAGGCGTACGCGGCCTCGATCCGCTCGGCGTGCTCGTCCGCGTCCAGGCGCCCCTCGGCGTAGGCGTCGCGCAGCAGCTCCGCGACCTTCTCGCGGTCGGCGTCGGAGACGCGCAGCTCCGCCTCCGCGGCCGGCGCGTGCGGCCGCGCCGCGGCCCCGGCCTCGGGCCTGAGTTCGGGTCTGCTCTCTGACTTGGGTTCGGGTTTGGTCATCGGTACGGGCGCCGGCACCGGCGGCTGCCCCGAATCGTCGTGCGACGGCGAGTTGTCCACGGGGTCAGCCTAGTCGCTCGCACTCCTGCGCGAGTGAGCCCGGTCACGCAAGGCTGCCCTGTCCGCATGCCGACTTCCGGCGGGTCCTACCCTGGATGGTGCTTCGCCGACGCAGCCGCACCACTGGACCCCTAAGGACCGCCCCGATGGCTCCCACGCCAGACTTCGAGTACAGCGACCTGCTCCCCCTGGGCGCTGACCCGACCCCGTACCGCAAGCTCACCTCCGAGGGCGTCTCCACCTTCGAGGCCGGCGGTCGCACCTTCCTCCAGGTCGAGCCCGAGGCGCTGCGGCTGCTGACGGCCGAGGCGATGCACGACATCTCGCACTACCTGCGCCCCGCCCACCTCGCCCAGCTGCGCCGCATCCTGGACGACCCGGAGGCCAGCCCCAACGACCGCTTCGTCGCGCTCGACCTGCTGAAGAACGTCAACATCTCGGCCGGCGGCATCCTCCCGATGTGCCAGGACACCGGCACCGCGATCGTCATGGGCAAGCGCGGCCAGAACGTGCTGACCTCCGGCGGCGACGACTCCGCCATCGCGCGCGGCGTGTACGACGCCTACACCAAGCTCAACCTGCGGTACTCCCAGATGGCCCCGGTGACCATGTGGGACGAGAAGAACACCGGCAACAACCTGCCGGCCCAGATCGAGCTGTACGCCACCGACGGCGACGCGTACAAGTTCCTGTTCATGGCCAAGGGCGGCGGCTCCGCCAACAAGTCGTACCTGTACCAGGAGACCAAGGCCATCCTGAACGAGGCGAGCATGCTCTCGTTCCTGGAGCAGAAGATCCGCTCGCTGGGCACCGCGGCCTGCCCGCCGTACCACCTGGCCATCGTGATCGGCGGCACCAGCGCCGAGTTCGCGCTGAAGACCGCCAAGTACGCCTCGGCGCACTACCTGGACAACCTGCCGACCTCGGGCGACGCCAAGACCGGCCACGGCTTCCGCGACCTGGAGCTGGAGGCCAAGGTCACCGAGCTGACCCAGAAGATCGGCATCGGCGCCCAGTTCGGCGGCAAGTACTTCTGCCACGACGTGCGCGTGGTCCGCCTGCCCCGCCACGGCGCCTCGCTGCCGGTCGCGATGGCGGTCTCCTGCTCCGCCGACCGCCAGGCGCTCGGCAAGATCACCGCCGAGGGCGTCTTCCTGGAGCAGCTGGAGACCGACCCGGCGAAGTACCTGCCGGACACCACCGACGAGCACCTGGACGACGACGTGGTGCGCGTCGACCTCGACCAGCCGATGTCCGCGATCCGCGCCGAACTCTCCAAGTACCCGGTGAAGACCCGGCTCTCGCTCACCGGCACCCTGGTGGTCGCCCGCGACATCGCCCACGCCAAGATCAAGGAGCGCCTGGACGCCGGCCAGGGCATGCCCAAGTACCTCCAGGACCACCCGGTCTACTACGCGGGCCCGGCCAAGACCCCCGAGGGCTACGCCTCCGGCTCCTTCGGCCCCACCACGGCCGGCCGGATGGACTCCTACGTCGACCAGTTCCAGGCGGCCGGCGGCTCGATGGTCATGCTCGCCAAGGGCAACCGCAGCAAGCAGGTCACCGACGCCTGCGCCCAGCACGGCGGCTTCTACCTCGGCTCGATCGGCGGCCCGGCCGCCCGCCTCGCCCAGGACTGCATCAAGAAGGTCGAGGTGCTGGAGTACGCCGAGCTCGGCATGGAGGCGGTCTGGCGCATCGAGGTCGAGGACTTCCCGGCCTTCATCGTCGTCGACGACAAGGGCAACGACTTCTTCCGCGAGACCACCGAGGGCCCGCTGATCACCAGCCTGCGCGTCCGCTCCAAGGAGTAACCCCGCGCGCGGCAGCACCCCGCACGCCCCCGAACCGCCCCGGCCGCCCCGCGCCCGGGGCGGTCTTCGTTCGCCTGTCGCATGGCATCCGGTACCGGAGACTCGTACCATTGCGGTACGGACATCCGGTACCCGAGTGGAAGGCCGTCCCATGGCGATCAGTGCGAGCGAGGCGCGCACGCAGCTCTTCCCGTTGATCAAGAAGGTCAACGACGACCACGCGCCGATAAGGATCACCTCCAAGGGCGGGGACGCCGTGCTGATGTCCGCGGAGGACTACGACTCCTGGCAGGAGACGATCTACCTCCTGCGCTCCCCCGCCAACGCGCAGCGGCTCATGGAGGCCGTCGCCCGCGACAAGGCCGGCCACTCCGGCGTCACCAGGACCATGGAGGAACTGGAAGCGCTGGCGGGTGAGGTGTGAGGAGCGTCCATTTCGACCCCGACGGCTGGGAGGACTTCCTGTTCTGGCTCGGGTCGAACCGGAAGATGGCCCAGCGGATCACCCGCCTGATCGGCGAGATCCAGCGGGACCCCTTCGACGGCATCGGGAAGCCCGAGCCGCTGAAGGGCGACCTGGCCGGCTACTGGTCGCGGCGGATCGACGACGAACACCGGCTGGTGTACCGGGCGGACGAGAAGGAGGTGAAGATCCTCAAGGCCCGCTACCACTACCAGTAGCAACCGCGGGCCGACCCACCCGGCTCAGGCGTCGAAGTCGTACTCCAGGACGTAGGAGGCGGCGTCCAGGATCATCTCGTTGAGTTCGACGACCTGGCCCTCGTCGGCGAAGGCGGTGCGGCAGATCAGGATGACCGGGGTGCCGGCGGACAGCTCCAGGCGGGCGGACTCGTCGGCGCCGGGCATCCGGGAGCGGACCTCCTCGCGGAAGTGCACGGGCTTGGCGCCGATCTCGGCGAGTCGGGCGTAGGTGCCGCCGGGGCCGGTGTCCTCGCGGGTGATGGCGGTGCCGGAGACCAGCACGGCGGGCAGGTAGGAGGTCGAGAGCAGCACCGGCTTGCCGTCCAGGACGAAACGGCGGTGCCGCACGCACATCGGGGCGCCCGGGTCGACCCCGAGCACCCGGGCCACGTGCTCGGGCGCGCCCCGCTCGGTGACGGACACCTGGTCGACCACCAGGCTGCGGTTGTCGATGTCCGCCGACCATATCGACCGGCCGGACCCCCACTGCCCCTGCGCCAGCCGCTGGATGCCGCGCCGGCGCAGCGGCCGGAAGTCCCGGACGAACACCCCGGCGCCGCGCCGCGCCTCGGCGATGCCCTCGCTCTGCAGCACGCCCAGCGCCTGGCGGGCGGTCATCCGGGCCACGCCGTACTCGTCCATGAGGTCGTTCTCGCCGGGCAGGCGGTCGCCCGCGCGGTACCGGCCGGTGTCGATGGCCTCCTTCAGCGCTTCGGCGATCCGCTGGTACTTGGGCTGCTTGTCGCCATTGCTGCCGGTCATCGCCGCTCCCTCTGCCTGGGACAAATCGTAGGCGTGCCCGCGGTCGCCGGTAAGGAGATACGACCGTTGACATCTCTAGAGATATTAGCTTCTCTAGAGATGCTGGCCAGTCGCCGACCAGAGCGAGGAGCAGCACGGTGAGCACCCGACAGCGCAACGCCCCGGCCTACCGGCCCCACGTGGGTGAACTCGTCCTCGACCGGAGGACCGGACGCACCGGCATCTACATGGACACCATCGGCGGCGAGCACTACCTGCGCCCCGAGGGCGGCGGCCGGGAATGGGCCGCGGAACCGCACCACGTCGCCCCCGCCCCCGAGACCCGCGATTCGGCTGATTGAGATCGGCATCGGGAATTGCGGAAAAATCCACGCAAACCACAACAATCAGGACCGGGCAATCCCCCTGGTGAATCCGGAATTCCGGAACGCGCGGCGCCCGACGCCGGGCACGTTACGGATAACGCCGGTCACCATGCGTGCACCATGGGCGGGAATCGGCCACCGCGATGCACCCGCACACGAATTGGCGCGCGCATAACCAACAGCGCCCCCGCGCCCGGACGGGGGCACGGGGGCGCACGGTCGGAACGGCTTACGGGTGGCCGCCGACGAGGGTCTCCGGCTCGTACGGGCCGCCCGGCTTGCCACCGGCCCGGTGGTCGGGCTCCTCGATGTACTGGCCCTCGTCACCGAAGGCGGCGTTCTCGAACGCGTCCTTCTCCGCGTCGGTCGGCGCCGTGTACTCGGTCGGGTTCGAGGACACGGTCACCGCGCCCTCCACAGCCTTGCCCGCCTCCACAGCGGCGGCCGGGGCCTCGGTCTTCGCCGCGTTCTCGGGCGTGGACGGCGCCGGGGTCTCGCTCTGGTCGTTGGCCATTGGGAGGCCGCCTTTCGGTCATCAATTGTCTTCAGCCCGACCTCTGTGGCACGGGCGCGCGGACAGTATCGTAGGGTTGATTAAATGTCCGATAAACATCGTGCGGCTTGCGGCACCGTCCGGCAGAGTCGGGCGTCCGCCTAAGCTGAACCACCGCGGCGGACCGCCGAGCGCCCTTTCACGGAATCGACACCACAGGCCATCGGGGGACTTCATGGAGTTTCTGGAGACGCCGCAGAACCCTGCGCTGCGCTTCCAAGTCCTCGGTCCGGTCCAGGCCTGGCTCGACGGGAAACCCCTGTCCCTCGGATCCCCCCAGCAACAAGCCGTTCTGACCACGCTCCTGCTGCACTCCGGACGCCCGGTCACCACCCAGGACCTCGTGAACGCGCTCTGGGGCGAGCGACCCCCGGCCCAGGCGGTGGCGGCGCTGCGCACGTACGTCTCCCGCCTGCGCTCCGTCATCGAGCCCCGGCGCGAGGTGCGCCGGCCCGCCGAGCTGCTGGTCTCGGTCGCCGACGGCTACGCGCTGCGCATCCCGGGCGAGGCCCTCGACCTGACGGTCTTCGAGCGGCTCGCCGGCGAGGCCGCGGCCGCCCGGACCGCCGGCGACAAGCGCGAGGCGCACCGTCTCCTGGTGCGGGCGCTGGACCTGTTCAGCGGCCGTCCGCTCACCGGCATCCCGGGCCCCTACGCCGACGCCCAGCGGCTCCGGCTGGCCGAACGCCAGGTGGCCGCCGCGGAGGAACTGTGCGCCGCCGCGCTCGACATCGGCTTGCACGCCGAGATCGTCGGCGAGCTCAACAACCTGACGGCCGAGCACCCGCTGCGCGAGCGGCTGCGCGAACTGCTGATGCTGGCGCTGTACCGCTGCGGCCGCCAGGCCGAGGCGCTCGGCGTCTACACCGACACCCGCAAGCTGCTGATCGAGGAGCTCGGGGTCGAACCCGGCGCGGGGCTGTCCGCGATGCACACCCGCATCCTCGCCGCCGATCCCGACCTGGCCCCTCCCGCGGTGTCCGCTCCGGCCGCCCGTGAGGAGGGTCCGGCCGCGCCTCCGGCCCAACTCCCGGCGGACGTCTCGGACTTCAGCGGTCGCACCGAGCTGGTGGGCGACCTCTCGACGGTCCTGATGAACGCCACCGGCCAGGCCGTGGTGGTGACCTCGCTGGCCGGGATCGGCGGGGTCGGCAAGACCACCCTCGCCGTGCACGTCGCCCACCGCGTCCGTGCCGAGTTCCCGGACGGGCAGCTGTACGTCGACCTGCGCGGAGCCGGTGCCTCGCCCGCCGACCCGGTGGGCGTCCTGGGCGACTTCCTGCACGCGCTCGGCGTCACCGAGAGCCCCGACTCGCTGGAGCAGCGCGCCGCCCTCTACCGCTCGCTGCTCGCCAGCCGGCGGATGCTGATCCTGCTGGACAACGCGCGCGACGCCGACCAGATCCGACCGCTCATCCCCGGGGTCTCCGGCTGCGCGGTGCTCGCCACCAGCCGGTCCCGGCTGGCCGGCATCCCCGGCGCCCAGCTGTTCGACGTCGAGGAGCTGACCCCGCAGGAGGCGCTGGCGCTGTTCTCGGCCATCGTCGGGGAGCAGCGGGTCGCCGCCGAGCCGGAGGCGGCCATGGCGGTCGTCACCGCCTGCGGCTTCCTGCCGCTGGCGGTCCGCATCGCCGCCGCCCGGCTGGCCAGCCGGCCGCGGTGGAGCGTCTCCGACCTGGCCAGTCGGTTAGCCGACCAGCGCCGTCGCCTGGACGAGCTCCAGCTCGGCAACCTCGCCGTCGAGACCACCATCGGGCTCGGGTACGGACAGCTGTCCGTGCCCGAGGCCCGCGCCTTTCGGCTGCTCGCCCTGATCGACTCCCCCGACATCCCGCTGGCGTCCGCCGCCGCGCTGCTCGGGGTGGACGAGTACACCGCCGAGGACCTCGCCGAGGCGCTGGTCGAGGCGAACATGCTGGAGTGCTTCACGCCCGGCCGCTACCGGTACCACGACCTGCTCCGGCTCTACGCCCAGCGGCAGAACGAACGGATCGGCGACACCGAGGAGCAGGAGCGCGCCGTCCGACGGCTGCTCGACCTGCTGATCCCGACCCTCCGCACCGCGACCCAGCTCATCGAGCCGGACGATCCGCTGCCCGAGCTGCTCACCACCCCCGTCTCGGCCGGGATCGGCCTGCCGACCAGCGGCTCCGCCCAGGACTGGCTCCGGACCGAGGGCGCCCTGCTGCTCAGCGCCGCGGCCGCGGCGGCGGACGGCCCCCGCGCCTCACGGCACGCGGCGATGGACCTGATGATCCTGTTGTACGGTCTCGGCCCGGACCCCACCCACGGCCCTCAGGGGCGGCAGATCCTGGAGACCATCGGCGGCGAGGCGGAGCGCTGCGGCGACCGCGCCGCGCTCGCCCGGGTCCACGTCGCCCTCGGCACCCTGCAGTCCGTCACCAGCGACTTCCAGGGGTCCGAGCAGTCCTTCCGCCGGAGCCTGGAGCACCAGGCCCCGGACGAGCCGACCTTCCTGCTGCTGGCCACCGCCAACATGCTGGGCGTGATCCTGAACCTCGGCAACCGGCCGGCCGAGGCCCTGCAGTTCCTCGAACAGGCCCGTGCCACCAGCCGGGCCGTGGCCGCGCCGATCCTGGAGGCCCGGGTCGTCAGCAACATGGCCCGGGTGCAGCACCGGCTCGGCATGACCGAGACGGCGATCCGGTCGGCCGGCGAGGGCGTCGCCGCCGCCCGGCAGTCCAACAGCGGCCCGCTGCTCGCCCAGACCCTCTACCAGCTGGGCGTGGTGCTCGCCGGCGGCGAGGCCGTCCCGCACCTGCGGGAGGCGCACCGGCTCTACCGGTCGCAGCAGAACCCCCTCTGGGAGGGCTTCACCCTGGCCCGCTTGGCCTCCGCCCTGCTCGTCGCCGACCAGCACGCCGAGGCGGCCTCGGCGGCCGGCGAGTCACTGGCGCTCGGGCAGGAGATGGACTCCGCCTACTGCCAGGGCCTGGCGAACGCCGCACTGGGCGAGGCCCTGTTGGCGCTCGCCCAGCCGGCTCGTGGACTCGCCTGCCTCCAAGAGGCCCATGCGATCTTCACACGGCTCGGTGTGCCTGAGGCCTCCCCCGTGGCGGACCTCATCTCCCAGCAGCACACCGAGCCCTTCTCTCCCCCCGCGCCGTAAGGCTTCCGCTCCCCCACGGACAACCTCCCCCGTTCCGCGCGTCGGCGCCCCCGCAGCCCCCCGGCTGCGGGAGCGCCCTCAACGCTTCCCCGGCGCTGGACTCCACTGTGCACCGCGCCGATTGACGTTCGATAAACGTCCGATAGTCAGCCCGCGGATGGACAAAACCGCAGGTCATCGACCTTCCCCGGGCGCATCGTCCGGCGTGCGGGGCCGCGCGCACAACCCCGTCCGCACCCTCGTGCTTCCGCAACCCGGGCCACAACGGCCCAAGCACGGCGAGTTGGCCGGAAACGGACCCCATGGCGCAGTGATCACGCATATTCTCAGATGCCAGTACGCACACGAGTGTCGGCCGGAAACGCGTCGGGGTGCAGTCCGTCCGTGTGGTGCGGAGAGCGTGACGTACCGCCACCGGCAGCGGCCCCCGGGGCCGCGGAGGAGCCACCGGAGGCCACGGGTGGAAGGGTGCCTCGCAACGTGACGACCGGACAGATATCCGACCCGTTCCCCGTCGGCGAGGACGCCGGCGACGACGAGCCCGAGGTACGGCGGCGGCGGGCGGCCCGGGCGCTGCAGGCGGTCGCCTTCGACACCATCGGCGCCGGGTACGGCGAGGCCTTCCCGGCCAAGGACGGCCAGCTGGCCTGCGGCCGGCGGCTGCTCGCCGAGCTCGAACCGGGCGCCCGGGTCCTGGACGTCGGCTGCGGCACCGGTGACCCGACCGTCCGCCAGCTGGCCGCGGCCGGTCTGCGGGTGACCGGCGCGGACCTCTCCGACGGGATGCTCACGCTGGCCCGGCGGACCGTCTTCCCGGGCGGGTTTGCGCCAGTGTTCCATCGGATCGACCTGTACGATCTGGCCACCGAGCGGGCGGACCGGGTCTGGAACGCCCCCGACCTGGGGTCGGAGGGCCGGGGCCGCTTCGCCGCGATCACCGCGTTCTTCTCGCTGATCCTGCTGCCGCAGGACGAGATCCCGACCGTGCTGGGGCAGCTGCGCGAACTCCTGCGGCCGGCCGGACTGCTGGCGCTCGGTATGGTCGAGGCGGACCTGGATCACGTTCCGCTTCCGTTCCTTGGCAGAGAGCTGCGGATCAGTGGGTATCTGAGGGAGGATCTGGAGCGGGTTCTGGTCTCGGCCGGCTTCGCCGTCGAGGAGTGCTCGGGGCATCCGTACGCACCGGCCAGTACCTCGCTGCCGCCGGAGGAACAGCTGTTCCTGTGCTGTCGACGCGTCGGCTGATCGAACCGGGACAGGACCGGCCGCACCCGTGGCCGACGCAACAGAACAGCTCACCGACCACACCGAATCCAGGACAGGCAGCCGTGCGCGACCAGCTCAAGACCGAGGCGGAGCAGCCGCCCGCCGTCCCGGGCCAGCGCCGCCAGGTCCCGGCCGCGACAGCGGGCCCGACACCGCCGGCCCCGGGCCTGACGGCGGCCCC
>NZ_LFVW01000192.1:0-18605 GCF_001182915.1 Kitasatospora sp. MY 5-36 | reverse complement strand
CGAGCGGTGACGGGGCGCCGGGGGCGGTGGCGAGGTCGAGCAGGACGTAGCGGCCGCGGCGCAGCAGGGGCAGCAGCGTGCCGCCGCCGTGGACGGCGAGGTCGGGGGCGCGGGTGCCGGTGAGCGGGTGGGCGCCGGACGGGTCGGCGGGCGGGTAGGTGACGGCGAGCCCGGCGGAGCGCAGGGCCAGGGTGTCGGAGAACTCCGGGACGCCGGTGATGAGTTCGCCCAGCAGGTCGCGCATGGCGAGGTTCTCCGGGGTGTAGGTGGTCATCAGGCCGGTCTGCGCGCGGGTGCTGCGCAGCAGCTCGGCGCCGACCGGGTGGCGTTCGGCGTGGTAGCTGTCGAGCAGGCCGTCGGGGGCGGTGCCGGCGAGGGTCTGGGCGAGTTTCCAGCCGAGGTTGCCGGCGTCCTGGAGGCCGACGTTGAGGCCGGGGCCGCCGGCGGGGAAGTGGGTGTGGGCGGCGTCACCGGCGAGCAGGACCCGGCCGTGCCGGTACCGCTCGGCCTGGCGGGTGGCGTTGCCGAAGGTCGAGATCCAGCGCGGGTCGCGCATGCCGTAGTCGGTGCCGGTGATCCGGCGCACCCGGGCGCGGAGCTCCTCGACGGTGGGGGTCTCGGGCCGTTCCCGGACGCTCCGCGCGTCGTTGCCGACCACCCGGTGGAGGCCGTCGGGCAGCGGGAAGACCATGACGGTGCCGTGCTCGTTGGAGACGGAGTGCGCGGCCGGCGGCGCGTCGAGGACGACGTCGGCCATCCAGGCCCAGCGAGTGGCGGCGGTGCCGGGGAATCCGATGCCGGCGGCGGTGCGCACGGTGCTGCGGCTGCCGTCGCAGCCGACCAGGTAGGCCGCGCGCAACTGCCGGGGCCCGGCCGGGGTGTCGACGTCGACGGTCACCGCGTCCTCGTGCCGGGTCAGCCCGGTCACCCGGTGCTCGCGCAGCAGGCGGACGCCGACGGCCTCGGCGTGGGCGGCGATGAGTTCCTCGGTGCGCGCCTGCGGCAGGGCGAGGGTGAACGGGTAGGGCGTGTCCAGCCGGGAGAAGTCCATCCGGCTGGTGAGCGAGGCGAAGTGTCCGCTGGGCACCCGCAGGCCTTCGGCGAGGAACGGCGCCACCAGCCCCCGGGCGGCGAACAGTTCGAGGCTGCGCGGGTGGACGGTGAGGGCGCGGGAGTGCGGGTCGGGCTCGGCCCGGGTCTCCAGCACGGTCACGTCGACGCCGTGGAGCCGCAGTTCGCAGGCGAGCCAGAGGCCGACCGGTCCGCCGCCGGCGATGACGACCTGGTGCGTGGTGTCCGGTGCGGGGGCGGGGGCGTGCGTGCTGGTGTGCGTGGCTTCGGACATGGCGAAGCCCCCTTTCTTGGTCACTGACCAACGATGGCTCCTCCAGTACACTTGGTCGGTGACCAAGAATCAACCCCGGGCCACCGCGCGGCCCCGGCTCGACCCGACCGCCGTGGTGAACGCCGCGCTCGAACTGCTCGACGAGAAGGGCGCCGACGCCGTGTCCCTGCGCGGCACGGCCGAACGCCTCGGCGTACGGATGAACACCGTGCTCTGGCACGCCAAGACCAAGGCGCGGCTGCTGGAGCTGATGGCCGAGGCGATCGTCGCCGAGGTCCGGTTCTCCGACCTGCCCGAGGCCCCGGCCGAGCGCGTGCGCGAACTGGCCCGCCGCTACCGCCGCAGCCTGCTCGCCCACCGCGACGGCGCGGCCGTCGTCGCGGGCACCTACGCCGCCGAGCCCGCGACCCTCGGCTTCGCCGACCACGTCGTGGCGGCCCTGCTCAGCACCGGACTCGACGAACGCCGGGCCGCCTGGACGTTCTGGAGCATCCAGTACCTGACGCTCGGCCTGACCCAGGAGGAACAGGCCCTCCGCGCCTCCGACGAGGAGCACAGCCTCGGCCCCGCACTCGCCGACGGAGGCTACCCCGCGCTCGACCGGGTGGCCCGGCACATGGAGGACACCGCGTTCGACGAGCGCTTCGAGTTCGGCCTCGACCAGCTGCTGCGCCCCCTCCGGGAGGCCGAGGAGGGGTGACGCGGGCTCCGGGCGGCGGGGCCCGGACACGACGACCGGCAGGCCGTCCGGCTTTCGTCATGCGGCACGGACTCGACACCGCGCTCCGGTGGACGCCGGTGGTGAACGCCCGCCCGCTGCGCCGGGTGCGCGCCCTGGTGCGACGGCGGCGGGCGTCGCACACTGGCGGGGCGACAGTAACCCCGGGTAACGCACGCGCCACCGTCAGCAGGGGGATGCCGATGGAGTACGTACCGATCCTGCGTGGCAAGGCGGGCGAGTTCATCGCCCTTCGCAACATCAGCGCCGACGTCCAGGCGCGCATCCGCCCGCTCCTCGAAGTCCACCCCGACCAGCGCCTGGCCGACGTCGTGCAGACCTTCGCCGACCACGCCGGGGACCACCTGCCCGGCAACCTCACCGTGACCGTCGACTGCGGGCAGCTCTGGCAGTACGGCGCCGTGGGGACCGGCTTCCGCGGCCACGCGATGCGCTGGCTCAGCGACGCCTTCCGCGAGTGGCTCCACACGCTCGTCCCCGCCTTCCGCACCACCGACCCGGACGGCTCCCTCGACGAGACCCGCCAGGCCCAGCTCGCCCACGGCGCCGGAGGGTGCCTGCGCGTCGACCTCAACCACCTGCCCCACGGCCCCCGGGAACTGACCGAGGACGTCCGCCGCACCCTCGACGCCGTCGTGCTCAAGCCGCCGGACACCGACCTGCTGCTCGACGCCGGCTACCTCCCCGACGCCGACACGGTCACCGGCCTCGTGCCACGGGCAACCGAGGTCCTGGCCTGGGCCCGCGCACTGCCCTGGCGGCGCATCGCGCTCGCCGGCGGCGCGTTCCCGCCGTCCCTGCGCCGCGTCACGCCCCACGTCCTCACCGCGCTGCGCCGCCACGACCTCGACCTCTGGGAGCGCGTCGCCCGACGGGCCGGAGGCCGACCGCCCGACTTCGGCGACCACGGCGTCACCCACCCCGAGCCGCCCGCTCCCGCCCGCGTGCGAGCCGCACCCGTCAACCTGCGCTACACCAGCGGGCGGCACTGGCACGTCGTGCGGGCCGTCGGCATGGCAGGGATCGACACGCTCCGGCTGTGCCGCGAACTCACCCGGGCCGAGGTCTGGTTCGGCGGTCGGACGAACGACGAACTGTCCTGGGGGGACGGTGAGATCCGCCTCCGGGCCGACGGCCTCGCGGCCGGTCCCGGCGGCCCCAGCCAGCGGCGCGCCTGGGAGACCTCCCACCACCTGGCCGCCGTCACCCGGTCCATCGCGGAGCGGGGACGGCCCTGACGGTGCCGCCCGCACGCGGGGCCGTGACGCCTACGGGTGACGCCTACGGGTGACGCCTACTGGCCGACGTCAGGACGGCAAGGCAATTTGGACCGAGCAATGCACCCGCTCGGTGATCATTTGTCGGACAGGCTCCAGCCCTGCCGCTCCAGCCATTCCGAAATCACCTGGTTGGTTTCTTCCGGCATTTCCTCCTGGATCCAGTGACCGCAGTCCAGGCCGACCACTTCCACGTTGGGCACGAACTCTGCCAGTCTTTCGAACCTCGGGATCGCGAAGTCCTGGTCGCCGTAGATCATGAGGGCGGGCTGCTTGATGATCGGGTCCGCGTCCGCCAGCTGGTGCCAGTTGCGGTCGAGGTTCCTGTACCAGTTGATGCCGCCGGTGAATCCCGACGTCTCGAACGCGGCGACGTAGACGGCCAGGTCGCTGTCGCTCATGACGGGCTCACCGAGTGCTGTTTCCGCCTTGGCGAGGTTGATGAACGCCATGCCCGGTTCTGGGGATGCGGGGGGCACGTTCTTCCGGTAGAGGTTGCGGAGGAACCGGGAGGTGTTGGCATCGAATGCGGCGTCCGCGACGCCCGGCTGCCGGTTGAAGTGGACGAAATAGAAGTCGCCGCCGAGGAAGGTCTCCATGACCTCGATCCACGGCGTTTCTCCGCGCTCCTGGTAAGGCAGGCTCAGGTTGATCAGCTTGTTCACCCGGTCGGGGTGCAACAGGGTCAGCCCCCAGACGACGAACGCACCCCAGTCATGGCCGATGAAGGTGGCGTCCTCGTAGCCGTAGTGGTCCAGGAGCGCGACGAGGTCACACGTCAGGTGTTCGATGTCGTAGTCCGTCACCTCGGTCGGGCGGGATGAGTTGCCATAGCCCCGCTGGTTCGGTGCGATGACGTGGTAGCCGGTCGCTGCGAGGACGGGCATCAGGTGACGCCAGGAGAAGGCGTGCTCCGGCCAGCCGTGGCAGAGCACGATGGGCTTGCCCTTGTTCTCTCGGCCTGCCTCGAAGACTTCGAGCTCCACACCATTGACCTGGACGAGGGTGGGCTCGGGAAATTCTGCTGGATTGAACACTGCATTTCCTCTCTGGGGCGTTCGCCGGCGGTCGACCTCCTCGATGAGGCCATGTCGCCATCGTGCTCCCCAAACCGGTCACCCCATGACCGGTTTCCATGAGACTTTTGTCAGCATGCGATCCGATCGGCTGGTGGCCGTACTCCTCCTGCTCCAACGGCGCGAGCAGGTGACAGCCGCAGAGGTCTCCCGAGAGCTGGACGTCTCCGAGCGCACCGCCCGCCGCGACCTCGACGCCCTGGCCATGGCCGGGGTGCCCGTGTACTCCGTACAGGGCCGAGGTGGCGGCTGGCGCCTCGTGGGCGGCGCTCGTACCGACCTGTCCGGCTTGACCGCCAGTGAGGCCCGCGCCCTGTTCCTGGCCGTCGGTCCGGCCTCGGATGCGACGCCGGCGATGAAGGCAGCCCTGCGCAAGCTCGTCCATGCCCTGCCGAAGCCCTTCCAGGTGCAGGCCGAGGCAGCGGCGGCGTCGCTGGTCGTGGACCCGCAGCGATGGGGGGCGAGCCGGATCGAGCACCGGCCGCCGCGCTTCCTCGACGAACTCCAGGACGCGGTGATCAGCGGCGTCCAGGTGTCGCTCGGCTACGTCGACAGCAAAGGCGTCGAAACCCGGAGAACCGTCCACCCGCTGGGCATCGTCGCCAAAGGTCCTGTGTGGTACCTCGTCTCCAACACCGGGACCGGCCGACGGGTCTTCCGGATCGACCGCGTGTCGTCCGCTGACCCGACCGGCGACCCTGTGCACCGACCCGGGGACTTCGACCTTGCCGAGAGCTGGAATGAGATCGCCGAAGAGGTCGATCGCAAACGAACGCCGCTGGAGGTCCAGGCGGTATGCACACCCGACGGGATAGGCATACTCCGGATGGCGCTCGGCGACCGGCTCGACGTGGGAGGTTCCACGACCGATGGCCGCATCGAGGTCGTGATCCGCGGCCCCAATGAGTACATCCTCGCCGGCGAGCTCTCCGGGCTGGTCGAATGGGTCGAGGTGACCGGCCCTCCGGGTGTGCGAGACCACCTGGCCTCGATCGGCAACGCCCTCGTCGAACGATACGGCCGGCCGCGCACCCGCGGAGACCTTCACCCGTCTTGAAGCGGACGAGGCAGGGCTTCGAGAACAGTTCCGTTCAACAGGGTGGGTTCGTCCGTTCGGCAGTCGCCTGGTCACGAGTCGGCGGGTCTGCCGGGCCCTCAGGTTCCGGGGCGCCGGAACGGCTTGAGCCGCACCCCCTCCAGGCTGTCGGCGATCAGCTGGTCCAACCGCCGCTCCCGAGTCTCGTCCCGCTTGGCACTGATCACATGGTGGATCGCCGACTTGCGGTAGGACGGCGCCTGCCCGCTGAACCACTCCCACGCCCGCGGTTCCGCTTGGAAACGAGCCAGCTGCGCCGCCTCGAACTCCCAGACCGGCTTCTCCTCGCGGCCCCGGTCACGGGCTTCGAACACCGCGATGCCGGCCGGCCGCATGAGCCCCTGCGCGGTCAGCTCCTCGATCTTGCGGAGGTTGACCTGGCTCCAGTTGCCGCGCGGCCTGCGCGGGGTGAACCGGATCGTCCAGGAGAAGTCGTCGATCGGGCTCTGCCGGCCGTCGATCCAGCCGTAGCACAGGGCCTGGTCGACCGCCTCCGACCAGCTCAGGGTGGGCTTGCCCGTTCCCTTCTTCCACATGCCCACCCGGCATTCGGAGGCAGTCGCATGGTGCTCCTCCAGCCAGTCCCGGAACTCCTCAGGACTTGAGAAGAAGGTTGGTTCCATGCGCGGTGCTCCCGTCGGTCGTCTCGTCGGTTCCATTGAACCCGTCGGGTGCGACAATCCGAGACCTGGGCGAAGCTGCTGGAACACGTCCAGGTCGACGATGCGGTGGGCCGGGGGGAGTGGACGGTTGCCGTGGACTCCACGGTGTACGGGTGCGGCCCGCGTGTTCAGGCCATTCCCGGGTGCGGGCGCCCGAACCCGTCGCCCTGGCGGGCAGGATGGCCGGCAGCCCGCGCCCCGCCCGGCCGGGCCTCGACGACCGATCGGAAGGCAGGAACCAGCGATGCCGAAGAGCCCACGGCGATTCACGGCGGCGGCCACCGTCTGCGCCGCACTCATCAGTGCGGTGGGCCTCCTCGCACCGACCGCGCAGGCGCAGGTGCGGACAGGGGCACCGGCGTCGGTGCTCGCCGCACCGGACGCGGAGACGGGCCTGCCGAGGGACACCGGAACTCCCCCGGGCACCGAGGGCCAGTCCACCACGGTCACCCGTCCCGACGGCACCCAGGCGCGGTTCGCGGTCTTCTCGACCGACTACGCCACCGGCCAGACCATCTGGTACCAGACGCAGTCCGCCCCCGGTGGCCCGTTCGGCGCCTGGAGCCAGGTCAGCGGCATGAGCCTCAACTTCCAGAACCTGGTGCTCACCGCTGCCGCGGACGCCGACGGCGCCCTGGAGGTGTTCACCATCGGATACCAGTCGTCGGTCCTGGTACGGATCCACCAGGCCGGCCCGGACGGTCCGTGGTCGGCGCCCGAGCCCTTCGGCCCCGCCGGGGCGGGCGTGCCGAGGTTCTTCGGGCCACCGGTGGCCTTCCAGCGGGCGGACGGCACGCTGGCCTTCTTCGAGGTCTACCAGGGTTCGGGCAGCCCGCGGTTGTACGTCAACGAGCAGAGCGCCCCCGGGGTCTGGGGCTCCTGGAGCGACCTGGGATCCGGCCCGCTCCCGGCGGGGGTGGCCACTCCCTCCTCCGTCACGCAGTCGGCGGACGGGCGGCTGACGGTGCTCGCGCACATGTGGAACGCCACGTCGTGGACGGCCCAGATCTCCGAGCAGGCTCCGGGCGGCCCCTGGGGCCCCTGGCAGGACTGCCGGAACGGCGGCTGCGCCGCGGGCTGACCCCGGCACCCGCCACCCGTATCCGAGCGGCGCCCCGCACGTGAACCCCTCCTGGCCTCCCGGGCGTTGCGTGCGGGGCCGGGCCGCCGGTGCCCAGGCCGTTGTCCGGTCCGGGGTCGGGGCCGGTGACGAAGCCGTCCGGGGAAACCGAGATGTCGGCGATGACGCGGGTCATGCCGGGGTGCGTCCGGTCCGCTGCCCGGGGGCGGCGTCTCCGCCTCCGGACTGCCGCTGCCTGGTTCGTGCCCGGGTCGACGGCGCGCGGGCGTAAGGGACACGTGGGGCCGCCGACCCGGGTCGGCGGCCCCACGTTCGTCGTCAGGCGGTGGCGCCCTGACGGCGGGCCAGGGCGTCGGAGGCCTTGGCGGTGGCGTAGAGGGAGACGCCGAGGGCCAGCACGAGGGCGGCGCCGGCCGCGAAGACGGTGCCGGAGGAGACGGCCTTGGCGTCCGAGGCCTCGGCGCGCGCCGATCCGGTGATGAACGGGACGACCGCCAGGACGGCGACGCCGAGGACGACCTCTCCCCACACGACCTTCGGGAAGTGCCGCAGCGTGAGGTGGAGCAGGGAGGAGGTGTCGTCGGTGCGCCGGGCGTGGGCGATGCGGGGCATCAGCCAGAACTGGTTGAAGGCGCCGGCGGTGACGAGGCCGAGGACGAGGAGGACCTTGACGAGCAGGGCGAGGCCGTAGCCGGTGGTCCACAGCTGGGAGACCGCGCCGACGTGCTTCCAGCTGAGCCAGAGGCCGGAGACGGTGACGGCGGCGACGCAGACCATGGCGACCAGGCTGAAGCGGCGCCACAGGTCCGCCCACAGCAGGCCGGCGCCCGTGCCGAGCCGGCCGCGGGTGCCGGCGAGGGCGACGAGCAGGGCGAGGCCGCCGGCCAGACGGTGCCCGAGACGATGTGCGCCTGGTCGAGGAGGAGGTCGAGCCAGCGGTCGAGCCCGGCGGGGGTGGTGGTCGGGACGGCGGCGATCAGGGTGACGGCGAGGGCGACCGGCAGCGCGGTGAGCGCTATCGCGTCGACGTGGCGGCGTACGGCCGGGACGAACAGGGCGGCCAGCAGGACGGCCGTCGCGGCCAGGACGGCGTTCTGGACGAGGTAGACGGTGCCCTGGGCGATCCAGGCGCCCTTGGCGGCCGGGGCCTGGAGGTAGTCCCAGAGCCTGCCGGGGGCGAGGGCGTCACCGAAGGGCATGCCCTTGCCGGCGCGGGCGAGGCGGGCGGCGAGCTGGAAGTAGCCGGCGACCAGGAGGACCACGCCGGACGCGGCCAGGCAGGTCGCGGCCCTGGCGCGCAGGACCCTGGAGTCGTCGGGGTCCGCGCCGCGCAGGGCGGGGCGGACGGTGGTGGCGTAGGTGACGGTGGTGCCGATGGCCGCGCTGAGGCCGAGGAAGTAGCCGGCCTTGGTCAGGAGGCGCCACAGCGGGGGCAGGACGTACGGGGTGGCGGTGGCGGCGAGCGAGGCAGCGTGCATGGGGGAGTCTCACGTGGTGGTGGGTGGATGCGGAGCAGGGTGGTGCGCCGGAGGGCGGGCGGGGTGGCACCCGTCCTCCGGCACCGCCGACGGGCTGTCAGGCACCGCCGACGGGCTGTCAGGCTCCGGCGGCGACGGCGTCGGGTGCCGTGGCGGCCCTGGCGGTGAGGGCGCGGCCGTAGCGGCGCAGCAGGAGGACCGCGGTGGTGGCGAGGCCGATCAGCAGGCCGAACCAGAGGCCGCGGGTCTCGCCGCCGAGGGGGTAGGCGAGGAGCCAGGAGGCGGGCAGGCCGACGGCCCAGTAGCCGACGAGGGTGATGCGGAAGCCGCTCCTGGTGTCGTCGAGGCCGCGCAGCAGGCCGACGCCGATGTTCTGGGCGCAGTCGAAGAACTGCAGGACGGCGACGACGACGAGCAGGCCGGTGGCGATCTCCAGGCCCTGCTGGTCGGTGGGCGCGTTGGGGTCGAAGTAGGGGCGCAGGACGAGGTCCGGGAGCGCGAGGTAGAGGGTGCCGACGACCGTCATCACCACGGCGCCGCAGGCGAGCGCGGTGTTCTTGATGCGGCGGGCGGCGGCGTACTCGCCGAGGGCGAGTTCGCGGCTGACGTTGATGGACGCGGCGTGCGAGAGGCCGACGGCGACCTGGAAGACGATGTAGATCAGCTGGTTGACGGCGGTGTGGGCGGCGAGCGCGGCGGGGCCGAAGCTGCCGGCGAGCAGCGCGGTGACGGAGAAGAACCCGGCCTCGGAGCCGTAGGTGGCGGCGATCGGCGTGCCGAGGCCGAGCAGGCGGCGGACGGTCGCGGCGTCGGCGCGCCAGAAGTCCAGGCTCAGCAGCGGCGCCAGCCGGTCGTCGCGGCGGGCGGAGGCGTAGAGGGCGAGGAAGGACAGCAGGTAGACGCTGCTGGTGGCGACGCCGATGCCGGTGAGGCCGAGCCGGGGCAGGCCCCAGGTGCCGTGGATGAAGGCCCAGTTGAGGGCGGCGTTGACGGCGACGGAGGCGAGGGTGATCCGCAGCAGGGCCTGGGGGCGGCGCATGCCGACGGTGAACTGGCGGATCGCCTGGAACCAGAGGCAGGGCACGAGGCCGGGGGCGAGGGCGGCGAGCATGCCCTGGGCGCGGTGGGCGACCTCCGCGTCCTGGCCGAGCCAGGTGGCGGCCTGGCCGATGAGGACCATCAGGACGGCGCCGGCCAGTCCGGCGAGGGTGGCGACGGCCATCGCGGCCCGCACCAGGCCCCGGACTTCCTGGTCGGCGGCGTCGGTGTCGGCGTCGGCGTCGGTTCCAGCGGGCTCGGCGGTTCCGGCGCGTTCGGCCCGGGCCGCCGCGGCCGCCACCTGGTTGCCGACGGAGGTGACCAGCCCGACGCCCATGGTGCGGAGCTGGTTGAAGATCACCAGGGCGAGGCCG
The DNA here is from genome assembly GCF_001182915.1 of Kitasatospora sp. MY 5-36. Taxonomy (NCBI): domain Bacteria; kingdom Bacillati; phylum Actinomycetota; class Actinomycetes; order Kitasatosporales; family Streptomycetaceae; genus Kitasatospora; species Kitasatospora sp. MY 5-36. The sequence goes on along the minus strand of NZ_LFVW01000192.1, from coordinate 8,439 downwards.
CCGGCCGCGAGGGCCTCGGTGCCCAGGACGCCCATCATGATCGTGTCGGTGGTGGTGAGGGCGACCTGGGCGAGCTGGGTGAGGGCGAGCGGTACGGCGAGGGCGGCGAGCGCGCGGCTGTCGCGCGCCAGGGTGGTCAGCTGCTGCATGGTGGGTGTCACGTCTCTGGGTGTCACGTCTCTGGAGGTGTCAGGGCCTGCGGAGTTTGCCGAGGGATTCGTCGATGTCGGTCTCGACGGCCTCGTCGAGGAGGTCGCGGGCCGTCATCCAGTCGTCGTTGAAGACGGTGTCCAGGTACTTCTCCCCGCCGTCGTTGATGAACGCGACCATAACGGCGTCCGGCGGCAGGGTCGTCAGGCGGGTCAGGGCGTCGTGGACGACGCCGCCGGCGGAGCCGCCGATGAGCAGCCCGGTGCGGCGGGCGACGACGCGGGCGGTGGCGAAGGCCTCGATGTCGCCGACCTTGACGCCCTCGTCGATGAGGTCGTAGTCGACGAGCAGGCCGATGGTGGCGCCCTCGGGGGTGCCGGTGCCGGACTGGTAGTAGTCGTGGGCGGGCGGGCCGAAGGCGATGGAGCCCTTCGGTTCGACGCCGACGACCGTCACGTCCGGCACGTACGCCTTGAGCTCGCGGGCGGTGCCGCACAGCCCGCCGCCGGTGCCGACGGCGCCGACCAGCACGTCGACCCGGTTGTCCAGGGCCTGGGCGATCTCCCGGCCGACCGCGTGGTAACCGACCGCGTTGCTGGGGTTGTTGTGCTGCTCGGTGAAGAAGGTGTTGTCCTTGCCGCGGGCCATCTCCTCGGCGAGCTCCTCGCGGGCGGCGGTGTGCAGCTCCTCGCCGTCGGTGTCCGCGTCGACGTACACCAGCTCGGTGCCCATGGCCTTCATGCCGCGCAGCTTGTCGGCGGCGGCGTGGTTGTCGACGACGGCGGTGAAGCGGTAGCCGCGTTCGGCGGCGACCACGGCCAGCCCGAGGCCGGTGTTGCCGGAGGTGGACTCGATGATGTGGCCGCCCTCGCGCAGCTGTCCGCGCTCCTCGGCGTCGAGGACCATCTGCCGGGCCATGCGGATCTTGGCGCTGCCGGTGGGGTTGAACATCTCCAGTTTGAGGAGCAGGCGGGCGCCGTTGTCGGCGCGGGCGAGTTCGAACAGCGGGGTGTAGCCGATGAGGTCGGAGATCCGGGTGACCACCGGGGGGCGGTGCAGGGCGTCGGTCATGGCGGGGGGCTTTCTGGTGAGCGCGGTGGGCGGCGTCGGATCAGTGGGATCAGAGGGCGGGGCGGCGGTCGAGGCGCCAGCGCGGTCGGCCGTCCTCGTGCTGGACGACGACCTTGGCCGGCAGGGGGAGGTCGTGGAAGGGGGACTCGTTGGAGTCCATCTGGTAGCCGGCGGTGTTGGGGTAGACGAGGAGGTCGCCGACCCGGGGCCGGGCGGGGAAGGGGATCTTGCGCCAGGTCAGGAGGTCGGAGTCGAGGCAGCTGGCGCCGCCGACGCACGCCCGGTACTCCTCGGCCGGCTGGCCGGGAGAGCGGGGCAGGAGTACGGGCTCGGGCAGGTACTCGCTGTTGAACCACTGCTCGGACAGGCTCAGGCTGGTGCCGTCGACGGTGACGATGCCGTATCCGGCCCGGTCCTTGACGCCCTGGACGACGAAGACGGAGGAGCCGGCCCGGTCGAGCAGCGCGCGTCCGGGTTCCAGCAGCAGCGTCACGCCGGCCTCCCGCAGCCGCTCGGCCAGGTCGGGCCCCTGCCCGCCCGGGCGGCCGGTGAGGATCGAGCGCAGCGCGTCGGCCCCGGCGACGGGGGAGTGGTAGGGGTAGAAGTCGCCCGTGGTGAACGTCCGGCCGCCGTGGTAGTGCCCGGGCTCCTGCTCGGCGAGGAACAGCTCCCAGGCGTCGGCGGGCACGTAGTCGACGGCGAAGCCGCCGCCGATGCTGATCCGGTCCGCCGGCAGGCCCAGCGCCCGGGCCTTGAGGCACAGGTCGACGAGTTCGCCCGCGAGGTCGGTGCGCGGCCGCACCTCGTAGCCGGACAGGTGGAAGCTGAAGCCCTCCATCCGGACCCGCTCACCGGCCGCGGCGCAGCGCGACAGCGCGGCGTCCAGCTGGTCGTCGTCGAGGCCGAAGCGGCTGCGGGGCTGGGCCGGCGGGTGACGGCGCAGCAGGAGGCGGACGGGCCGGGGGACGTCCAGGTGCAGGACGCGCTCCAGTTCGTCGAGGGCGTCGACGGCGATCAGCGCGCCCTGGAGGGCCGCGATGCGCAGCAGGGCCTCGGACTTGGCGGGGCCGGTGACGACGAGGTCCTCGCCGCGCACGCCGTGGCCGAGCGCCTCGCGCAGCTCGCCGAGCGAGGCGACGTCGACCCCGGCCCCGGTGGCGGCGCAGTGTTCGACGAACGCGGCGGCCTTGTTGGCCTTCTTGGCGTAGTAGACCCGCCCGTCCACGCCGGTGTCGGCGAGGACGGCGCGGAACGCGGCGAGGTTGGCGTCGAAGCGCTCGGGCAGCAGGTAGTGGAACCCTCCGCCGAGGCCGTGGGCGAGTTCGTGGAGCAGGCCGCTCGCGTGGAGGCGCTCGGCGAGGGGGTCGGGGTGGGCGGGCAGGGTCAGCGCCACAGGTCCACCTCGGTGCCCAGGCCCTGGTCGGCGGCGAGTTGGGCGAAGCGGTGGCCGAGCGCGATGTCGGTGACGACCAGGCCGCTGTTGTAGGCGAAGATCCGCTGGTCGGGTGCGGTACGGGCGTTGGAGGCGCCGGAGACGGCGGCGGGCAGTTCCAGGTCGACGGCGGGCAGGGTGCCGTCGGCGTCGGCCATGTCGGTGCCGGTGACGCGCATCTGGGCCTCGCTGGTGGCGATCACCCGGTCCGCGCGGTGCAGCGTGGACGGGGCGAGGCCGTGGCCGACGAGGATCGCGGTCGCGCCGGGCTTCAGCCAGTCGGCCTCGACGGCGGCGGGGGTGTGGCCGCCGGCGGTGGCGACGATGACGTCCGCGTCCCGGGCGGCCGCTTCGAGGTCGGTGACCAACTCCAGCTCGCGGCCGGGGAAGTGGCGCTCCAGCTCCTGGCGGACGGCGGCGATGCCGTCGGGGTGGGTGCCGGAGAGCAGCAGGCGCTTCAGCCCGGGCAGCGTGGTGAGCAGGAACGGCAGCGCGAGGCGGCCCTGGGTGCCGGTGCCGATCACCAGCGCGGTGGCGGCGTCGGGGGAGGCGCACTCGCGGGCCAGCAGGGCGGAGACGGCCGGGGTGCGCAGCGAGCCGATGCGGGAGCAGTCCATCATGGCGACCGGCAGGCCGGTGACGTCGTCGTAGACGGTCAGCGTCGTGTAGTAGTGCTGCTCGTCGCGGCCCTTGTCCAGGCCGTGCTTGTACGAGGTCTTGAACGCGACGACGTTGCGCACCCCGTCGCGGCCGAGCATGGCGTAGGAGACGGAGTGGCCGTCGGCGGGCCGGACGGTGAGCTTGCGGGGGTTGTCGGACCGGCCGGCGGCCAGGGTGCGGTAGGCCTGTTCGACGGTGTCGACGACGTCGGCCAGGGTGATGTCCAGGCCGGCGAGGTCGCTGGTGGAGAGTACGCGCAGGGTGGTGTCGTCCCGGTCCACGCGGGTGCCCTTTCGGTTCGGTGAGGCGGCGTCTGGAAAAGCAGGGGGAGAGCGGGCGGTCAGGAGGCCCAGGCGGTGAGGGCGGCCTGGCCGTAGCCGTGCTCGTCGTGCTCGGCGAGCGGGCGGGTGGGGCGGTCCTCGACCCGGACGGAGGCGCGCTTGAGCCAGCGGTCGGTGCCGTCGTAGCGGGCCCGGAAGGGGACGCGGCCGTGGACGACGAGGTCGTTGTCGACGACCAGGACGTCGCCCGGCTCCAGGCTCACCGCGACGGACACCCGGGCCAGCTCCTCGCCCAGGCGCTCGTAGGCGCCGCGCCAGGCCTCGTCCGTCCCCTCCAGCGGGGTGTAGGCGGGGTCGTAGCGCATGGTCAGGCCGTCGGGGGAGTCGAAGAGGGTGGGCACCGGGGCGGGCCGTCCGGGGAACTGCTGGGCCTGCTCGTAGGCGTCGTCGGGCAGGATCGGCGCGACGGGCCGCTTCAGCTGGTCCAGGTCGGCCTGGGCGAGCGCGGTCAGCCGTACGCCGGCCGCGGTGGTGGCGATCCGGTCGTGGTTGCGCATGCAGCAGAGCAGCAGCAGGTGGGCGCGGCCGGGGTGGAAGGCGTCCTCGGTGTGTGGGGTGAGCAGGACGGAGCTGGAGGCGCCGGTCTGCTCGCTCTCGTGCCCGGGCGAGGGCACGATGTTGTGCACGAACCGGCCGTCCTGCTGGCCGTCCCAGGCGATCGGGGTGCCCATCAGGGCGGAGACCAGCAGCAGCGTCACGTCCCACAGCGCGCCGGCGTCGCCGACGGTCGACCAGTGGCCGGGCGTGGGGCCGAGTTCGGTGTCGTCGGGGCGCAGGCCGCGCAGCACGAACAGGCCGTCGGCGGTGTCCACCGGGCGCAGCGCGTGCCGGAGTTCCGCGCTGAGTCGGGTGCGGGTCGCGGGCAGGTCGGCCAGCAGGTCGGGGCTGGTGGCGGAGCCGTGGCGGGCCAGCAACTCGGCGGCGGTGTCGGTCAGTTCCTGGGCGGTGGCGGTGTCGAGGCGGCGTACCGGGGCAGGGCAGGTGGGCACGGCGGGACCTTCCGGGGGCGGGACGGGAGAGGGCGTGCGAGCACGCGGCATCACCGCACCGGTGTGGGACGGGCGGGAGCAGCGCGTGGGGCGTGGGTCCGGGGCGGCTCGAACGGCCGGACGACATGAACGTAACAACGACTTCGAAGTAAGGCAAGCCTTACCCAAATCGGATGTCTACATTTACGTAGTCTCGGCTTCCGGTGGCGGCGCACAGGCCGCGCAGGGTCAATCCTGCTGCTCACGCGGTGTTTTGAGAGTGAGGAGCGCATGGCCGGGATGAGCGTGCGCTCCGCCGGGCGGGTTGCGGGCGGCCTCGAACTTAGGGTAGGTAAGCCTAAGCAAAACGAGCTCAACCCGAAACGAGGAACGAACGTGCGCGTCACCCGACGACAGCTGCTGTGGGCCGGTGCCGGTATCGGGGCGGCCGGTGCGCTGGCCGCCTGCGGCAGCGGCACGGGCGGATCCAAGGACGCCGCACCGGCCGGTACGGCGTCCGCACAGCCCCGCGCCGGGGGAACACTGAAGGTCGGCGCCCTCGGCAAGGCCTCGGCGATCACCCGTGACCCGCACGGCACCCAGGCCAACGAGAGCGACTATCTGATCATCAGTCTGCTCTACGACACCCTCGCGATACCCGGGGACACCGCCAACACCGTCCCGCGCCTGGCCGCCTCCTGGAAGCCGTCGGAGGACCTGACGACCTGGCGCTTCACGATCGCCGACGGCGCCGTCTTCCACGACGGCACCCCCGTCACCGCCGACGACGTCGTCTGGTCGTTGCGGCGCCTGCGCGACACCCCGGCCGGCAAGAGCCGCCTGCCCGGCATCCAGCCCGAGGGCATCAGGGCCGAGGACCCGAAGACCGTCGTCCTGGTCTCCGACTACCCCAACGCGGACCTGCCGCTGCAGACCCGCCTCACCACCTTCGTCCTCAAGAAGGACACCAAGGACGACGCGATCGCCGGAGCCCCCGGCACCGGCCCGTTCAAGCTCGACTGGTACCGCGACGGCAACGCCCGCCTGGTGCGCAACGACCAGTGGTACGGCGGCAAGGTCCTCCTCGACGCCGTCGAGGTCCGCCTCTTCGAGAGCCCCCAGGCCATGGCGAACGCCCTGCTCGCCGGGCAGATCGACGTCGCCTCCAACGTCGGCGCCGTCGCCGCCCGCACCGCCGAGGCCCGCAAGGACGTTCAGATCCTGCGCCGCCCCAACGACATGGCGATGCCGATCGTCATGCGCACCGCCGACGGCCCCTTCGCCGACCCCCGGGTGCGCGAGGCGCTGAAGCTGGCGGTCGACCGCGACGCGATGGTCAAGCAGGTCCTCTCCGGCTACGGCAGCGTCGCCAACGACATCCTCGGCACCGGCGACCCCGCCCTCGCCAAGGACATCCCCCAGCGCACCCGCGACCTCGCCAAGGCCAAGCAGCTCCTCGCGGACGCCGGATTCGACACCTCCCGGACCTACGACCTCATCACCACCGAGGACATCTCCGGCCTGGCCGAGTCCGCGACCCTGTTCGCCACCCAGGTCCGCGAGGCCGGCGTGAAGATCAACGTCGTCAAGCAGGACTCCAAGGTGTTCTGGGACGCCACCTGGCTCAAGGGCACGCTCTACACGACGTACTGGGGCACCAACGACTCGGTCGTCTTCTTCGCCTCCAAGACGATGCTCTCCGACGCCGGCCAGAACGAGTCCGGCTTCAAGGAGCCCGCCTTCGACGAGGCCTACCGCACCGCCATGGGCACCGCCGACGCCGCCGCGCGCGGCACGCTGCTGCACCAGCTCCAGGAGATCGAGTTCGCCAGGTCCGGCTACCTGCTGTGGGGTATGGCCGACGGCATCGACCTCGCCGGCGCCGCCGTGCGCGACCTGCCCAAGCTCCCCGGCTACGGCCGCGTCCAGCTCGAGAAGACCTGGCTGTCCCGTTGACCACCCTTCAGCCGCACGGCGTCCCGGCCCGCATCCTCCCCGGTGCGGGCCGGGTCGCCCGGCAGGCCGCCCGGCGCCTGGCCATGCTCGTCGTCCTGCTCGCCGGCGTCTTCGCCGCCGTCGAGCTCCTCCCCGGCGACGCCGCCGGCGCGACCTCCGACCGCGGCGTCACCGCCGCCGACCTCGCCGCCCGCCGCACCGCCCTCGGGCTCGACCGCCCGGTCGTGGAACGCTTCTGGGACTGGATGACCGGCCTGCCCACCGGCGACCTCGGCACCACCGCGCGCGGCCAGCACGTCACCGACGTCCTCGCCGGCCCCTTCCCCAACACCCTGCTGCTCGGCACCCTGGCCCTCGCCCTGAGCACCATCGGCGCCCTCGCGCTCGGGAGTTGGGCCGCGCTGCGCCCCGGCGGGCGCACCGACCGGGCCGTCGACGCGCTCTCCACCGCCGCGTTCGCCCTGCCGGAGTTCGTCGTCTCCGTCGCCCTGCTGCTCCTGCTCTCCCAGTGGACCGGCTGGCTGCCCGCCGTCACCCTCACCGGCCCCGACGGTGCCCCCGAATCGTGGACCATGCTCGTCCTGCCACTGCTCTCCCTGGCCGTCCCCCAGATCGGCTGGAACACCCGCATCGTGCGCGGCGCCCTCGCCGACCAGGCCGCGCTGCCGCACGTCCAGGCCGCCGTCCTCGACGGCCTGCCGCGCCGGCGCGTCCTCGGCCACCACATGCTCCCCGGCGCGCTGCCCGCCATCGCCGTCGGCATCGCCACCTCCGCCGGCATGCTGCTGGGCGGCACCGTCGTCGTCGAGACCCTCTTCAACTACCCCGGCATCGGCGCCGTCCTGGCCGGAGCCATCACCGACCGCGACACCCCGCTCATCGCCGGCGTCGTGGCCGCGGCCGGCGCCGCCATCAGCCTGCTCCTGCTGCTGGCCGACCTCGTCCGCACCACCGCCCTCGGAGAGGAGCGCCGATGACCGCCGACGCCCCGACAGCAGCGGCCCCCGCGCCCGCCACCCGGCGCACGGCGCGCGCCCTCGTCCGCGCCGTCCCCGCGCTGCTCCTCGTCCTCCTCGCCCTCGTGGGGCCGTTCCTGGCGCCCCACCCGATCGACACCCCGGTCACCTTCCCGTACGCCGGGGCCGGCGCCGACGCGCCGCTCGGCGGCGACCAGCTCGGCCGCGACGTCCTCAGCCGCCTGCTGACCGGCGGCGCGCCCCTGATCGCCACCGCCCTGGTTATCGCCCTCGTCGTCACCGCCGCCGCCACCGCCCTCGGCATCCTCGCCGCCCTGCGGCCCCGGCTGGGCCGGTGGATCGAACGCCTCGCCGACCTGACGATCCTCCTGCCCTCCGTCCTCGCCATCATGCTCATCGCCCTGGCCTGGCCCGCCGGGGGACGCCTGGCCGTCGCGGCCGCCGCCGTCCTCCTGGGCATCCCGTACGCGGTGCGCATCGTCGCCGCCGCGGCCGCCCCCATCGCCGCCACCGGCTACATCGAGGCGGCGGCCGCGGGCGGCGAACGGCTGGGGCACCTGATGCTCCGCGAGGTCCTGCCCAACCTGCGCTCCACCCTGCTGGCGCTGTTCGGTCTGCGCTTCGTCGAAGGCGTCTACATCGTCTCCGTCGCCGCGTTCCTCCAGCTCGGCCCCCAACCACCCGAGGCCGACTGGGCGCTGATGATCCGCGAGAACGCGGCGGGCATCACCCTCAACCCCTGGGCCGTCGGCGCGCCCTGCCTGGCCATCGGCCTGCTCGCCATCAGCGTCAACCTCGCCGCCGAAGCCCTCGCCCCCGCCCGGCCCACCCCGGAGACCCCGCTGTGAGCACCCCCGCTGTGAGCGCCCCCGCCCCCGCCCCCG